>DOQH01000039.1 GCA_003514455.1 Candidatus Magasanikiibacteriota bacterium | reverse complement strand
GTTCGCTCAATCGCTCCTTTTTCAAATTCCTTGGCCAAGTCCTCCTCGGTCTTTTTCATTTTTTTCAAATAGTCCTCCAACTGCATTCCCATCTCGACCAAATTCTGCCGCAATTCCTCAAACATCTTTTGTTTTTCCGATGCAATCAACACCTCGGGCAACTCGCCAAACTCCGACTTTTTCACAATCGCCTCAATCATTTCAATTTCCACACGACGATTTTCCCTTTGTTCCGCTTCAACTTTCAAATTATTCTCAATCAACGCTCTCAACTCGGCCATTGTTTTCTGCCCCAATCCCTGCGCGAACGCGTCATCCGTCACTGGCATCGTGCGCTCATAAATACCCTTTACAGTTGCTTTGAAATCAGCTTTTTTGCCAGCCAAATGCTTTTGATAATGCCCCTCGGGAAAACTCAAACTGAATTCTTTCACATCATCTTTTTTCAAACCAACCAATTGCTCTGGCAATCCCGGGATGTAATATTTTTCATCTAAAAATACCGCGTGATCTTTGGCCTGCCCGCCTTCCACAGGCACTTTATCCTGCGTAATAGCCAAATCAATCATTACTTTATCGCTTCCGCCGGCCGCCCGATCAACCAACACCTCGGTCGCCCGCATTTTTCGCGCGTCTTCCAAAACCTTGTCAACCTCTTCAACCCCGATCTTTTTTATTTCTTTTTTAATTTTAATTTCCTGCCACTTGCCCAATTTTATTTTCGGCATTAAAGAAATTACGGCTTTAAAAACAAAAGGATTTCCCGGCGCCAATTTCACCACTTCAATTTTCGGCTCGCCNNGCCATTTCGCCAAAATGCTTGGCCACAATGTCATAAGGCGCGTGTCCCGGCCTAAATCCTGGAATTTTCCCGGCCGCGGACAATGCAATTGCCGCCTTTTCCAAATACGGCTTTAACTCCTCCACACTTAACTCTATTGTAAACTCAACTTGTGACTTTGGTAGATTTTTAAATTGTGTTTGCATATTAAAAATTTTTATACAGGTCGAGCCTGTTATAAATTCATTTGGTAAGCATAAAACAAAAAGAGCTCCGCGTCAAGCGGGCTCTTTTTGAATACTCTTTATTTTGCTTTNNCGTTTGGCCTTGCATTTGACGCAATATGCTTCCATAGAATATTGAGTTAAAAATAAGTAAATTATTTGATATCTTAGCCAACTTTCATGGCTTAAACCATTATACCACACTTACCCTAAATTAAGCAAGGGGATCATGTCCGCCGCAGCTCCAAGGGTGGCAACGCAAAATTCTCCACACTGCTTTTACACCGCCAAAAATCATTCCGTATTTTTCAATTGCCTGATATCCATACTCTGAACAAGTCGGGTGAAACTTGCAAAATCCATGCGGATGCAACAAACTGAACAACCCATGATCAGGAGAAAGTGTTTTTTGATATACCCGTATCAGTTTAAGCAGTAAAAAGCGCGGAAAATAGAGAAATAAGGCAAGATATTGCATATTTACTTTATTCGGGGCGTGCCTATATCTTTTTTTTGCTGCGGACTTCGCCGCGACTGCAAAAAAGAATAGGCGCACTCCTTGTTTTTCACATTAAAATCCCAGCTTTTTTAAGCAAATACTCCACTTCTGCCTTAATATCTTTATAATCCGCCCCAATTAAGCTTGATTTAATCTTTATCACTACATCAAAATTTGGCTTAACTAGGCCATTTTTATACAATATCCTCACTGCCTCGCGCACCTGCCTTTTTAATCTGTTGCGTATAGTGGCTTTTTTACTCACAACCAAACCAATCACAAAGCCAAATTTACTCTGGCCAACTGCTTTTTTAGCTAATTTTAGCTGTAAATTGCGGCTATAAAATGACTGGCCAAATTTAAAAATCCGCTTAAAATCGCGGTCTTCTGATAAACGGTTGATTGAGAGTAGCATACTTTAAACCACCGTGAGTTTTTTGCGGCCTTTGGCGCGGCGGCGAGCTAACACTTCACGGCCAGCGCGGGTTGACATTCTTTTTCTAAAACCATGCGTCTTGGCTCGACGAAGTTTTTTTGGTTGATAGGTTCTCTTTACCATAATTTCGAGAGCTGAGTTAAGCCAAAAACTTGTTTTTGGCTTGCGAAGCCCGAAGAAATTTGAAGCTCCGCTTATATTACACAATATATTACCACACTATCCACAGCTTGTCCACCATTTTTAAACAGCAAGCTTGATTTGCGTAATTTTATCCACATGTTATACTAACTCTAGTTTCTGACTCTTTTTTTATGACCCCGCAACAAATTTGGCAAGCGGTCCTTGCTGAATTAGAGCTCTCTTTAAGCAGGGCAAATTTCATCACTTGGTTTAAAAGCACATTTATCGGCTCTTATGAAAAAGGGCATGTGGTTGTTTGCGTGCCCAGTTTATTTAATAAAATTTGGCTGGAAAAAAACCACCACCAAAGTTTAATTAAACTGATTGAAAAAATCACAGGCGATCCAATCAACTCAATGGTGTATCAAATTGAAACAACCCGTCCGTTTCCAATAATACCTACCCCAACCACACCTACTGCAACTGCCGAAAATCCGGCTCCGGCAGTTGAAGAAATCACTCAAATTTTTCAAAAAACAATTTCTGAAACAACCAATACTTTCGGCTTAAATCCCCGCTACAACTTTGCCAATTTTATTGTTGGTAAAGGATGTGAATTGGCTCATGCCGCTTGCCAAGCTGTCACATCGCAATTGGGCAAGGCCTATAATCCATTATTCATTTATGGCGGCTCCGGACTTGGCAAAACTCATCTTCTGCAAGCGGTTGGCAATGTTATTTTACAACAAGACAAACAAAAAAAAGTTGTATACGCCACTTGCGAGAAATTCACCAATGATTTTATTCACGCTGTGCGATCAGGACAGATTAAAAATTTCTATGATATTTACCGCAAGGCCGATTTGCTCCTGATTGACGATATTCAGTTCATTGCCGGCAAGGCGGAAACACAAGAGGCTTTTTTTAACACTTTTAACGATCTGCACCAGCAAGACAAACAAATAATGATTACCTCGGACAGGCCGCCAAAAGCCATTTCACTTTTGGAAAATCGTTTACTGTCCCGTTTTGAAATGGGAATGATCGCTGATGTGGCTCCACCGGATTTTGAAACCAGAATGGCAATTTTGCAAACCAAATGCCAAGAAAAAAACCTGCCTTTGGAAAAAGAAGTGCTTGATTTTATCGCTAATTCTATACAAAATAATGTGAGAGAATTAGAGGGCGCTTTAAATAAATTAAAAGCATATCACCAACTTAAAAAAACAGTGCCGGACTTGGCGTTGGTAAAAACACTAGTGTCGCATTTGGAAAATTCCGCTTCCGGCAGAGTACTTACGCCAAAATATATTATTCAATCAGTTGCTGAATTTTTTGACATCAGAATACAAGATGTTTTAGGTGAAAGCCGTGAAAAACGATTGGCTTACCCGCGCCAAATTATTATGTTTTTAATGCGGCGTGAAACAAAATCTTCTTTCCCTGCGATTGGTATGGAGTTGGGCGGCCGTGATCACACCACAGCAATGCACGCGTGCAAAAAAATCATTAAAGATATTGAAAAAGATCCTAAGGTTAGAGAAGAAATCGCGCAAATTCGCCAAAAATTATTCGCTGTGTAAAACAGGTGGATAATCTACTGACAAAAACACAACAAACTGTTACTATTTTCACCACTTTTCTTTCTTCAACTTTTATCCACATTTTTATACACAACTTTGCACACTACTCACACACATGGTTTTCCACAAGATTTTAAATTCATTTGTCGCATTTACCGCGTCTTATACACCCCCTTGTTATTATTACTATTTATATATATAA
Source organism: Candidatus Magasanikiibacteriota bacterium (assembly GCA_003514455.1). GTDB lineage: Bacteria > Patescibacteriota > Patescibacteriia > Magasanikbacterales > UBA10003 > UBA10003. Next base: position 11,466 of record DOQH01000039.1, on the reverse strand, counting down.
CTCAATATAACAACCAATATGAAATTTTCTTGTACACAAGAAAACCTTTTACAAGGATTACAGGTGGTAAGTCACGCAGCCGGAAAAAATATTTCCTTGCCGATTTTAAATAATGTTTTAATAAAAATTGAAAACAAGGAATTAAAACTGGTGACTACAAACTTGGAAATGGCTATCAGTTGCCGATTGCGAGCCAAAGTTGATGAAGAAGGGGATTTTACAGTGCCATGCCGGCTTTTAACTGACTATTTATCTGTGAGTTCCCCTGGGAGAGTTGATGTTGAACAAAAAGATAGTGAGTTGTTGGTGCAGAGCGCGAGCGATAAAACCACGATCAAGGGTAATGTGGCAGTGGATTTTCCTTTGGTGCCGCAATTGGAAAGAAAAAAGGTGTATGGATTAAAAGTGGCTGATTTTAAGGAAATGGCGCAAAAAGTGATTTTTGCAGCTTCTAAAAACGAGGCCAGGCCGGAATTGGGCGGGGTTTTGCTTAATTTTAATCCGGATTATAAGCAATGGCACTTGGTGTCAGCGGCTACAGATAGTTATCGTTTGGCTGAAAAAGAGGTGAAATTATTGGAAAATTTATCCAATAAGAGCTATAGCGCCGAAACATCCAAAGTTATTGTGCCTGTGAGGGCTTTGCAAGAGATTTTGCGGATTGTTTCCACTTATCATGAAGATTTGGAAGAAGAGCAACCTGTGGAAATAGTGGTGTCTGACAGTCAGATTTTGTTTTCTTTTGGCATGGTAGAGCTTGTTTCCCGTTTAATTGAAGGGCAGTATCCTGATTATCGTCAAATTATTCCTGCCAGTTCTAAAACCAGTATTTCATTTAATGTGGCTGAGTGGATAAAAAGAATAAAAGCCGCCAGTTTATTCTCTAATGTAGGCATAAATGGCATTGTGTTGACCTTTAAGGCCGGTAACGAGCAAAAGACGACATTTGTATCAACTAATGGCCAATTAGGTAATTATACAAGCGAAGAATTGTGCCAAATTGAAGGTGAGGATAATCATATTTTGCTGAATTATCGCTATTTATTGGATGGGCTTATGAATTTAGTCGCGGAAGAGGCAGTATTAAAGGTGATCTCACCAAATTCTCCCTGTGTATTGTCGTCTAAAAACAGCAGTGGTTATTTGTATATAATCATGCCGATTAAAGAATAGATCTAAAAATGAAAAGCCGCCTCAAAATAGGCGGTTTTTTAATTCTTTCTCTCTCTAAAACGCTAAAAGGGCGACTTTTGAGCCCAAAACATAATGTTGTTTAATGGCGAGTCGCCCTTGTTAATCCAAGAAGCGAACTCGTCTACCCCGAGATAATCGGAGTAAACCGTCTACTAACCTGCAGACGGTTAAATGGCGAATATACTTTCTTCAAGGACTTGTTTCTTCTCCTTTTACCCTTTGGTGGTTTATAACTAGTTTCAGTTAAAAACCATACTTGTCCCAGTTGGGACACCATAGAGTAATGGAGTAAAGCTGAAAAGAACAACTCTTCTGATATATATTATACCATGAAAAACAGTACTTGTCAACACTGGTGTGTATAAGTTTTGTTTTTTCTCTAAAACTAGCTATAATTTGGAATTTTTGCAAACTTATCAACAGAAAATTTGTCTACACTATACTATACAAATCTGGGGATAAAGTATGGGTTATGAGCAAGTTATCCACAGGGTGTGCCTGCTTAAAGTGGAAAACTTTTATTGGAAAATTTGTATAGACTATATTAGACAAATTTTGATTTCTTTACTGGAAGTAAATTTAAAACTCACTTCCAGTACAAATATTTACTTTAATACTAAAAAACAGGCTTGTAGATACTTACAAGCCTGTTTTTGTGTGATTAAAATCTCCGTCGTCCGCCTCCGCGGCGGTCATTGTTTCCGCTGGGGCGCGGCCGGCGCTCCATTGGTGGACGATCAACATAGCCATCGGGTTTGGGCAAGAGTTCTTTCATTGTTAAATTAGTTCTGCCCATATCATCAATTTCTTTCACTTTCACTTTCACACTATCGCCGACTTGTACAACATCTTCAACACTATTGGTTCTGCCCCAAGCCATTTCGGAAATATGTACCAATCCCTCTTTACCAGGCAATACCTCCACAAACGCGCCAAAGTCCATTAAGCGGGTAACTGTTCCATCGTAAATTTCACCCGGCTCAACTTCTTTAACAATATCTCTCACTATTTTTTCCGCTTTTTCCAACGCTTCTTTATTTACAGCTGTGATAGAAACTGTGCCATCTTGTTCAATATCAATTTCCACGCCGGTGTCTTCAATTATTTTATTGATAACCTTGCCGCCGGGTCCGATGACCTCGCGAATCTTATCAATGTCAATTTTGAAAGCGACAATGCGCGGAGCATATTGGGATAATTCAGCACGCGCGACAGGTAGCGCCCCATTCATTATTTCCAAAACCTTCATCCGCGCTTCACGAGCTCGTGACAGTGTTTCCTCAATAATTTTTTCAATCAGACCGTCGGTTTTAGTATCCATTTGTATGGCGGTAATGCCATTGACTGTGCCGGCAACTTTAAAATCCATTCCGCCCTTGCCATCTTCCAAATCCTGCAAGTCAGTTAAAATTTGATAATCATTTCCACCTTGATTGAAATTGGAAGCCAAACCAATAGCCACGCCGGCAACATGAGATTTAATCGGCACGCCGGCATCCATCAAAGCCAGTGATGAGCCGCAAGTTGAAGCCATTGAAGAAGAACCATTGGAGCCAAGCACTTCCGAAACCACGCGAATGGTGTAGGGGAAGTCCTCTTTGCTTGGCAAAACAGGCACCAAGGCCTTTTCCGCCAAAGCTCCATGGCCGATATCGCGCCGTCCCGGGCCGCGCATCGGTCCAACTTCGCCAACGCTATATGGAGGAAAATTGTAGTGATGCATGTAGCGTTTTTTGCTCGCGCCCTCAATACCTTCCAGTGTTTGCACAGCGGCGGGTGAACCCAAGGTAATTGTGCTCAAGACCTGTGTTTCACCGCGGGAAAATAAGGCGGAACCATGGGTGCGGGGCAGCACAGCTGCTTCAGCGGTGAGCGGACGAATATCTTTAATAGAGCGGCCATCCACCCGTTTTTTTTCTTTAATGATTTTTTCCGTGATAAATTCTTCCACTATCAGTTTGTATCTGGAAAAAATAAGTTTGCGGCGGTCTTTGCCGATATTTTTTTCTTGCAAATGACCTTCCAATTCTTTGGATAAAGAATCAAAAGCGGAAAATCGTTCAGCTTTAATTGTAAGATTTTTATCAAAAAAATGTTTGGCAACATTGGCTTTGATAAATTCGCGAGCAATATCCAGTAATTCATTTTCACTTGCGGCAGAAGTGTCTTCATCAGCGTCCAGATCCTGTTTTAACACAATTTTTTCTTTGCCAATAGCTTTTTGTACTTTTTTGATCAAATCCATTACTTCTTTTAAATGTTTTTGACCGAAAATAATACCTTCCAGCACGGTTTCTTCCGGTACTTCATTGGCGCCAGCTTCAAGCATTATTACTTTTTCAGGCGTGCCGGCCACCACCAAATCCATAGTGCTTTTTAAACGCGCTTCATAAGATGGATTGATAACCCATTCGTTATTAATTTGTCCAATGCGAATGCCGCCAATCGGGCCTTTCCAAGGAATGTCGGAAATCGCCAAAGCGCAAGACGCGGCCACGAGTCCCAGTACATCAGGGTCGTTTTCTCCGTCAAAAGACAGCACAGCCACCACTGCCTGCACTTCATTTCTGACCGTATCGTCAAAAAGCGGGCGGATGGCGCGGTCAATCATGCGGCCGGAAAGAATGGATTCGTCGCTTGGCCGACCTTCGCGTTTGATAAAGCGGGATCCTTTGATTAAACCGGCGGCATAAAGTTTTTCTTCAAACTCCACCATTAATGGGAAAAAATCCACGCCTTCGCGCGGTTTTTTGCTCATGACAGTTGACGCTAAAACAACAGTGTCCCCGTACTGAACAGTGCAGGAACCATTAGTTTGGTTGGTAAATTTACCAACCTCTACGGTGAGGGTTTTACCGCCCCACTCGCAAGAGAATTTTTGGACCATAAATTTTGGCTTATGCTGGTCCAAAAGCTGAAGACCGTGCGTTTTCCGCGGTCTCTGTGTTTTTGGACCAACTGAATTAATTATTAAGTTGATTGAATTGTAGCAGGTTTGGCTGAAAATGGCAAGTTTTTTTAAAAAGTTGCTTTTAACAGATTATAGAGATAAAATGGAGTTGTAAGATTTTTGTATGATGAAAAAAACAGTGCTGCGTGGGCGCGAGGTTGAGTACGCATTAAAAAAGAGCGCGCGAGCGCGTCTTTTACGCGTGGCGATTTATTGTGACGCGAGCGTGATTGTTACCGTGCCAATTGATTTTGGCGAGCATAAAATTGAGAGATTTTTAAAAGAAAAGGCGAGTTGGGTGTTGGAAAAAATGGATTATTTTTTGCGATTGGGTAAAACCGTGCGGATTGGCGGAGGACGAAGAGAGTATAAAAAACATCGCGAGCAGGCGCGCGAATTTGTGCGAACGAAAGTCGAGGAGATAAATAAAATATACAAATTTTCGTTTGGAAAAATAGCGATAAAAAATCACAAAACCCGCTGGGGCAGTTGTTCTAAAAAGAAAAATTTGAATTTTAATTACAAAATTATTTTTTTGTCGGAACGACTGGCTGAATACATTGTGGCGCATGAACTGTGCCATTTGCAAGTATTTAATCACTCGCGCGATTTTTGGAATTTATTGGCGCGAGCTTTTCCTGATTATCGCGAGTGCAAAAAAGAATTAAAAAGTACATTGTTTTAAAAAAAGCGACCCTTGCGAGCCACTTTTATTTTTTAAGAAGTTTTATTGTCTATATTTTTTTAAATCTCACTTTTCTTTCCGCGTTTTTATCCATAATCAGAAATCTTTTTTTGTCATCTGACAAATCAGTGTAGCCATCAACCACCTCCATTAATTTTGAAGAAGATGTTTCTTTAAAAGCCATGACCTCAACTTGCTTGCCTTGATTTTGCAAATACTCAACCAATGGAATATAGTCGCCGTCGCCCGAAACCAAAATAATCGCGTCCAAGCTGGGGGAAAGCCGCACCGCGTCAATGGTAATACCCACATCCCAATCGGCTTTTTTAGCCCCGCCGAAAAAAATCTGCAAATCGCGTTCTTTTGTTTCAATTCCCAAATTGGTCAGGGCCGCAAAAAACGGTTTTTCCTCGCCTGTCGGCGTTTTTACCACATAAGCGATTGCGCGGATAAGTTTTCTATCAGCCACGCCCGCTTTGACAATTTCGCCGAAATTCACTTTGGCGTCAAAAAGATTTTTCGCGCTGTAATAAAGATTTTGAACATCAATAAAAATGCCCACGCGTTGTTCAGGATGTTTTATCATATTGATTATTCAGCCACGGGAGAGGCGGGAATAACAACTTCATCCTCCTCTTCAGCCAGCTGTTTGGCCGCCATAGTGGCGGTTTTTTTAAGTTTGAGAGTCGCGATAATGTTTAAATAGCTTTTGGGATTTTCATTTTCCAAGTATTTCAGCAAACGGCGGCGTTCATTTACTTTGCGTAAAAGTCCGCGGCGCGAAGAATTGTCTTTTTTGTGTGTCTTCAAATGCCCCAAAAGTTGTTTGATTTCTTCCGTGAGAATGGCAATCTGCACCTCGGTCGAGCCTGTGTCGTTCTCATGTGTTTTAAATTTTTCAATGATCTTCTCCTTTAAATTTTTGTCTAACATAATGCCTTGTGTTAACCATGGATAATCAAGGCATTTCTCAATTTCCACGGGAGATTAAATTAAGCTCAATCTCTTGATTAATAATTAAATTATACTTAAATGTGGTGAAAATGTCAAATTTAGCGGTTTATTTTAACAATTCATGCGTTAATTCCCCCACGCCGATTCTTTTTTTCGCTGAATACGGAATGACTTTATAGTCGCAGAAACAATCCTTTATTTTTTGCAACTGTTCAGCGTATTCTGTTTTTTTAATTTTATCCACTTTATTCGCCACGATAATAATGTCTTTGTCGGCTTTTTGTAAACTGCCAAACACATTTAAATCATCTTGGGTCGGGCCGACTTTCGCGTCAACGATTAAAATCACTTTTTTAAATTCGTAACCGGATTTGAAAAAATACCAATTAAGCATTTTTTGCATTTGTTGCCGCGCTTCGCCGGATTTTTTGGCAAATCCATAGCCGGGCAAGTCAATTAAATAAAAGGCCTTGTTGATCAAGTATATATTTATTTGTTGAGTAAGCCCGGGAGTGGAGCCGGTTCTGGCCAAATTTTGATTGGCCAAAGAATTGATGACGCTGGATTTGCCGACATTGGAGCGGCCGATAAAAACAATTTGGGGAGTGCCGTCCTCAAAAATTTCATTGGTGCCAACCACGCCTTTTACAAATTTAGCCGATCTGATGTTCATGTTTATTTTTTGTTCTTTTTCGGTTTTTTTACATTTCTTTGCTGGGCATTGTTTCCTTTTGCCATATAGATTGTTGTTAATAAATTATTTATTATCTTAATTTATCATATTCCTCTGTTGAGAGTTGAATTTCGTTGAGTATCTTTTTTAATAATCCCTTGCTTATTTCATCGTGCATTGGAATTACAGTTGTTCTGCCATCAGGGTGTTTAAAAAAGACGTGAGACCCTTCGGCATCACGTTCTATAAAACCAAGACTCAAGAGGATTTTAATTAATTTCTTGGGTTTAATTGGTACTAATTTAGGCATAAGCAATTTCTAGGTTTTGTATGCCTATAAATTTAGTATTTTCTAAATTATCAGGTTTATTATTCCTTAAACAAAGACGCAAAACCTCATCAAGGTTTTTAAACATCTCTTCTTGGGTCTTGCCTTGGGCATAACAGGATTGGATGGTAGGAATAGACCCAATAAAAATACCGTCTTCATCTTGTTCTATATATACTGTAAAGTATAGGTTTTTCATAACTTTATCCTATCAAAAATGAAAAAATAAAGCAATGTTTTTGTTTTGTATAAATCGAGTTCGGCGATGTCGCTGAATGTGGCTACTTATATACCAACTTACGACTTTTTTGTGATATTTATGCTATAATCATAACACAAATGTGTAATCAGAAGCAAGTATGCGACCTAAAATTTCAATTTAAGCTCTTGCTCTTGCCAAAAAAAGTGAAATGAGATATACTTTTGACATAATAAATAATTTTTATACATATATATGGGTCTACCCGGTCATCGACGAACATCATCTCACAAGCGCCGCCGCGCCGCGCATTTTGCTTTAACCCCGGCTCAATTGACTACTTGCCCCAAATGCAAAAAGCCGGCTCGGCCACATTATGCTTGTTCCTTTTGCGGAACTTTCAAAGGCAGGGTTGTGATTGTAAAGAAAGTAAAGGCGGCTAAGAAAAAGTGACAAACTGGATCCCCGCTTTCGCGGGGATGACAGAAAAATAAATTTGTTCTTTCCGTATGTCCAACCGTCATCTTTCTCGTTCCATTGCCATGCAATCACTTTTTGAATGGGATTTTAATAATCAACAATCAGGGAAAATTGAGGAAATCATCAATCATAATTTGCAAGAGTTCGCGCCAGGGTTGGAAGATGGTGATTTTGCCAAAGAGCTGGTGAAAAAAGTGGTGAAAAATCTGTTAAAAATTAACAAGATGATTGTTAAATACGCTCCGGAATGGCCTTTGGAGCAGATTACTTTGGTGGATAGAAATATATTGCGATTGGGTATTGCTGAACTGCGTTTTGATGAAACCGTGCCGTCAAAAGTGGCGATTAACGAAGCGATTGAATTGGCTAAGACCTTTGGCGGGGATGCTTCCGGAAAATTTGTAAATGGAGTGTTGGGCGCGATTTATCGGGAAATGGCTGATAAAAAAGAATTAAAAAAAATTGATTTGGAGGGCGTGAAAGAAGATAAAAAATAAGTATGAAAGACATTGCTCTTTTGGAAAAAATAATCGGCGTGAAATTTAAAAAACCCGAATTATTGCGACAGGCCTTGGTGCATCGCTCATATTTGAATGAACATCCTGATTTTGAATTGGAACATAATGAAAGATTGGAATTTCTCGGAGACGCGGTGCTGGAACTGGCTGTTACCGAGTTTCTTTACAATAAATATGATAATCCGGAAGGCGAGCTGACCAATTGGCGCGCGAGTTTGGTCAATGCCAAGATGTTGGCTGATGTTTCCAAGGATTTGGGATTTGAAGAATATCTGTATTTGAGCCATGGCGAGGCCAAAGACAAGGGCAAGGCGCGGCAATATATTTTGGCCAATACTTTTGAATCAGTGACAGGAGCAATCTATTTAAGCAATGGCCTGAAAGCCGCGACCAATTTTATTCATAGATTTTTATTGGTGCATTTGCCTATAATTTTGGAAAATAAATTGTACATTGATCCGAAGAGTAATTTTCAAGAAGCCGCGCAGGAAAAAGAAGGCGTGACACCGACTTACAAAGTGATTGAAGAAACCGGGCCTGATCATGCCAAGCATTTTGTGGTGGCGGTGTGTTTGGACAAAGTTGAAGTTGCGCGGGGCGAGGGAATGTCTAAGCAAGAGGCGCAGACGCAGGCGGCGCAAGCGGCTTTGGCGGTAAAGAAGTGGTAATTTAAAAAATTGGGCCTCCATAGCTTAATGGATAAAGTACCGCGCTTCGGACGCGGTGATGGGGGTTCGATTCCCTCTGGAGGCAAAGGGGCCGCTAGCTCAGTTGGTAGAGCAGATCCCTCTTAAGGATAAGGTCCTGGGTTCGATCCCCAGGCGGCCCAAATTTTAAATTCAAGGGGGTATGAAAAAAAATAACAAACAAATCGCTATTTTTGAAGGCCAAAAAATTCGCCGAATTTGGGATGAAAAAAAAGAGCTTTGGTATTTTTCGATTATTGATATTATGGCTGTTCTGACCAAACAAGTTGATTTTAAAAAAGCGCAAAGCTATTGGACAACACTTAAAGGCCGTTTGAAACAAGAGGGAAATGAGTCTGTCACAAAATGTGACAAACTGAAAATGCAATCTGCCGACGGCAAGTATTATAAAACTGATGTTGCCGATACGGAGACAATTTTGCGTTTAATTCAATCAGTGCCCAGCCCCAAAGCCGAGCCGATAAAATTATGGTTGGCCAGAGTCGGTTATGAGAGAATTCAAGAAGTGTCTGACCCGGAAAAGGCCTTGAATCGGTCAAGGTCATATTGGCAAAGAATGGGTCGAAGCGCGAAATGGATTCAACAGAGAATGATGGGGCAGGAAATCAGAAACAAGCTGACTGATTATTGGAAAGACAACGAAGTGGAGGAAAAAGATGAATATGCCATTTTGACAAATATCATTCATCAAGAATGGAGTGATTTGTCGGTTAAACAACATAAGTCGCTAAAAAATCTCAAGACGGAAAATTTGCGCGACCACATGTCCGACGCTGAATTGGTGTTTACGGCTTTGGCCGAACTCTCCACTCGTCAGATTGCCGAGACAATGGAAACGAAAGGCCTGGAAGAAAATAAGATTCCGGCCAGAAAAGGCGGTCGTATTGCCAAAAATGCGCGCAAAGAGTTGGAAAACAAGACGGGTAGAAAAGTGGTTAGCGAAAATAATTTTTTGCCATCTCCCATAAGCGGGAAAAGATTAAAAGGGAAAAATTAAGTGAGAGTAAAATCAGCCCTATGATGGGCTGATTTTTGTTATACCATTGACAATTATCTCAATTTATTATATAAAATATTCAACGCTGGATGTTTCAGCGAAATATGCCAAAAGAAGGGAGCTGTCATGCGTACATTGGTCATCGTCGTGCTAGCGGGCGCCATCTTTATCGCCTGCACATCTGATGAGGGGCGAGAGGTAGTGGCGGATCCGATTACAGACAAGATTGCCGAACAGTTTGAGCCGGTGGAGCGATCCTGTGAAACGCATTGCCTGGGAAAGGTGTTCTACGACACACCCGCCTACCGCACTTGCATGAAAGAATGCATAGACAAGGGTGGTAGGACGAATCAGATTTCCGTAGATGCTTGCGAACTGGCGTTGTCCGCACTTGGTTTGCATGTGGATCGTACAGTAAATCCTCTCGGTTCAAACCACGACCCGCAGAAGGACTTCGAAGGCATTCTCCGGTTACGGAAATTGTGTCAAGAAAGTTCTAACCGCATAGCATTGGTCAGACACTATCTGACGGATGAACGCCTCCCATTCCTTATGGAGGCATATGCCAAGGCTGTCCTGGATTGCAATGAAATATCCAAGGTCTGCTCAAAATATATTCCGCTGTTGACTCCACCGAAGTAGGGGGGTACCTAACTTAACCGGACTGGTTGATGGCATGAAACCTGCCTCCCTCCCAGTCCTTTTTTTATTTCCACACTTTATCCCCACCCCCACTTGACAGGTTTTGGGGGTTGTAGTAAAATCAAAAGCACGAGAAAATATCCTCAAGTACAGCGGAAAATACACTAGTTAAAGCTAAAAACCGCTTGGACCTCTGATTTAAACATAATATGAAAAAAAGTTTACATTTAGGGGCATCAAGCGGGACATAACGCTATCTATTATTATAGCCGTCCCGAACAGGGACGGTTTTTGTTTGACCAATGGCCATGAATTACGCGCTGGCGCGATTCAGAGCGAGTGGTCAAATCCACTCCGCACTTTGACAATTCAAAGTACAAAGTTATCTCAAATAAATGGGTAAAGGCGAAATAAAAATCTCTAATAAGATGAAGAAGAGCACAAAGAGCATATGGTGGATGCCTTGACATCAAAAGGCGATGAAGGACGTAGCAGCCTGCGAAAAGTCTCGGGGAGGTGGCAAGCAACCTTTGATCCGGGAATTTCCGAATGGGGCAACCCTGCGCGATGTTGAATCGCGTAACTCCAACGCAAGTTGGAGAGCATACTCGGCGAAGTGAAACATCTCAGTAGCCGAAGGAAAATAAATCAATCGAGATTCCCCAAGTAGTGGCGAGCGAACGGGGAACAGTCTAAACCTCTTATCTTTTTAGCGTTTGTAGAAATTGGTTTCGATCAGTTTTGAAAGATGTTATAAAAGGTGTAGGCCTGATAGGATAAGTGGTGTTGCGTGGCGATTATATTATCTCCCTACGGAGATTGGTAGAGAAGTATCTTCCCTAGTAGAATCACGTGGAATACGTGGGCCAAAGAAGGTGAAAGCCCTGTACGCGAAAGGGGATATAGCTTTACGGTGATCGTTCACAAGTATCACCAGACTCGCGAAATCTGGTGAGAATCCGGGCCGACTAACGGTCCAAGACTAAATACTTTTGATGATCGATAGTGGACAAGTACCACGAGGGAAAGGTGAAAAGTAGCCCGGAGAGGGCGATGAAATAGTTTCTGAAACCGTATGCTTACAATGAGCCGGAGCACTTTTTAGTGTGACGGTATTCCTATTGAAGAATGAGCCTGCG
>DOQH01000042.1 GCA_003514455.1 Candidatus Magasanikiibacteriota bacterium | reverse complement strand
GGTGTTTTAAATTTAGTTGTTTATTTAATGGGCTATGGAGCGGATTTGAAAGAATTAATTTTGATTTCCGGTTTGATTATGGTTTTGGATTCTTTCAGTTTGAGTTTTTATGGCGCTCTGCGCTCTTTGCAAAATCTTTGTTTTGAATCAGTCGGCGTGGCCGGAGGGCAATTGGTCACAGTGATTGTCGGGTTTGTTGTGTTATATTTTAAAGGCGAGGTAATGATTTTGCTTTTGGCCTTGGCATCGGGCAGTTTGTTTAATGCTTTGTGGGGGCTTTCAGCTTTGATTCGGCATTATCACATTTGGCCGCGTTTTTTCTTTACGCCCGCGCTTTTGAAAACAATTATTCTCTATGCTGCGCCATTTGCCCTTGCTGGAATTTTTGTAAAAGTATATTCCTATGTTGATGTGGTAATGCTTTCCAAAATGCTTGGCAGTCAGGCAGTGGGTTGGTATGGAGTCGCGGCGAAAATCACTTTTGCTTTTCAATTTATACCAATGGCTTTTGCCGCTTCGCTTTACCCTGCTATGAGTAATTTTTTTGTTCATGACAAAGATCGGCTCAAAACTTCGTTTGAAAAAGGAATGTTGTATTTGGCCATGCTGGCTTTACCAATTGGCGCCGGGCTTATTGTCATTGCCAATGTTTTTGTGACTAAGGTTTATGGCGCGTCATATCAATCATCAATTTTGCCTTTGCAAATTATGGCCGGCAGTTTGATTTTTTCTTTTTTAGGATTTCCCATTGGCTCGCTTTTAAACGCCTGCCACCGCCAAAATATTCAGACAGCTGCCATGGGCGCGACTATGATTTTAAATATTGTGATGAATTTAATTCTGATTCCTTGGATTGGAATTATCGGCTCGGCTGTCGCGGCTTTGGTTGGAAATTTTTTGTTAATGTTGATCGGATTTTTTTGGGTGCCAAAAATTATCACTATGCCCGATAAAATTTTTTGGCTGAATCTTTTGAAAGTGTCAGTGTCATCCGCGATAATGGGATTTTTAGTTTGGTTAAGTCAGCCGATATTGTTAAAATATATTCAACCGCAGGGTTTGATTAAGTCCGTCGCTTATTTGGGAATTTTGATTTTATTTGGCGCGATAGTTTATGTCAGTTTGTTGTGGGTTTGGAAATTGATCAACAAAAAAGATTTGAGTTTTATGTTTCGTCGTAATTAATAATAATTTTAAAGAGGAGCGCCTATATCTTTTTTGCAGTCGCGGCGACAGTCCGCAGCAAAAAAAAGATATAGGCGTGTCTCATCAGTATTTTGTGACTTTAAAAAAATTACCAAAAATTTTACTTGTTACTTTGGAATTTCCTCCTCAAATCGGCGGAGTAAGTCGGTATTATGACGGTTTGGTTAAGCATTGGAGTGGGGAGATCAAAGTACTGTGTGCCAATTTAAAATGGCCTTTATGGCCACATTGGCTGCCTTTGATTTGGCGTACCGGTCAAATGATAAAAAAAGAAAAAATTGAAATGCTCTGGGTAGGGCAGGTTTTGCCTGTCGGGTATATTGCTTTGTGGTTTAAAAAACGCAAAAAAATTCCTTACGCAGTTTTTACGCACGGAATGGACATTTTGGTTCCACAAAAATTACGCCGGAAAAGATATTTGCTGAAAAAAATTTTATTCAACTCCGAATTAGTTGTGGCTAATAGTCAATTTACGCGCGGTGAATTAATTAAATTGGGAGTAGAGGATAGCAAGATTGTGGTGGTGTATCCGTGCCCGATGCCATATCATAGAATGTCTGAAAATAGTTATTGCGAGGAGCGAAGCGACGAAGCAATCCTAAACATTGATGAGATTGATGCCTGCCTGCCGGCAGGCAGGCGCTTGGCTCGCAATGACAATAAAATAATCCTTTCGGTTGGCCGGCTGGTTAAACGAAAGGGCTTTGATAAAGTGATTGAAGTAATGCCGCGCCTACTCAAGCGCGTGCCCGATTTGAAATATATGATTATTGGCAATGGACCTGAGGCGACGGCATTGCAAACTCAAATAGTTGAGTCGGGATTATCTGATAGTATAGAAATTTTGGAAAATATTTCTGATGAAGAATTGCAAGAATGGTATAATAAATGCGCACTTTTTGTTTTGCCATGTCGCCAAATCGGAGCTGATGTTGAAGGTTTTGGTATGGTGTTTTTGGAAGCTGCTTTGGCAAGCAAGCCGGTAGTGGCAGGCAATAGCGGCGGCGCGCCGGAAACAACTCGTCACGGCTATGGAGGATTTATGGTGGAACCAAATTCGCCCGAGGAACTCTATCAGGCCTTGTTGAAAATTTTAACTGATGACGCTTTTGCCAACCGTTTGGGCAATTACGGCCGTGATTGGGTTAGTAAAAATTTCCAGTGGGAGAAAGAAGTGGAGAAATTGGCGGATGTTCTTATGAAATAAAAAGGCTCACCGGTTGCCGGTGAGCGGGAGAGATGGCGGGCGAAAGTTCAGCTAGCCGCGCTTGGATTCTTCTTCGCCATCGAAAGTGCCCGTTGGCTCGGTGCCTTCCACGACATTGAGGAAGATCGTCATCTGGTTCAGTAGCTCATACAGATGGTTGCGATATTCTGGCCTGAGTAGTTGATCGCATGACGAATAAACATTTGTTTGATTACCAAGAAGGAAAAGAAGTCCTCCGCAGTATTCCGGGAGTTCCGTTTTGCGACTCTCCCCGCCAAGTCGGTTATCCTCATCGTGGATGGCGAAGATTGCTCTTTTGCAGACCGTGGGCGACAAGCCCGTGAGTTGTTCACCAAGCTTCAATTCCAGATTTATTTCATGTTCCTTTGCCATGATATTCCCCCTTGTTGTTTCAGGCCGAAAGTGGCCTTCAAAGTATCCTAACATTTTAGTTAAAATATGTCAAGCTCAATCTCGGTTATTATTCCTCATTATAATCACGCTGGTGTTTTGTCGCGGACGCTCGAGAGCGTGGTTGGGCAAAGTCAAAAAAACATTGAGGTTATTGTGGTTGATGACGGATCGGACAATGCGCAGAAAGAATATCTGCGTAAAGAAATCATGCCGCGGTTTTCGCAAGTGAAATTTATTTTTTCCGAGCATGGCGGGGCTTCGGCGGCGCGCAATAGGGGATTTAGAGAATCCAACAGCCAATATGTGATTTTTTGGGACGCGGATATTGTGGGCGCGCCAGACATGCTTGCTAAAATGAAAAAGACCTTGGTTGAACATCCCGAGGCCTCTTACGCGTATTCTTCTTTTAAATTCGGCTGGAAAAAATTTACTTGCGGGCAATTTGACGCGGAACGATTGAAACAAATGAATTACATTACTACAACTTCGCTAATTCGCCGCGAGTATTTTCCAGGATTTGACGAATCATTAAAAAAATTTCAGGATTGGGATTTGTGGCTGACCATGCTGGATCAAGGCCATACTGGTATTTGGGTGCCCGAAGTTTTATTTCACATCGATTCCAATGGCACTATGAGCCAGTGGCTGCCATCTTTTATGTATCATTTTCCATGGTTGCCATTACCGGCAATTAAAAAATATTTTTATTGGAAATCAGTAGTGCAGAAAAAACACGGAATTAACGCATGTAGCCATTTATAAATGCTTCGGCTTTCATTTTCAGTTTGCCCTCTGGCTGTAATTCCTCAATTATTAATACTTGGCCATCGCCGGCCATTGCGCAAAGTATTTTTTTGTTTATTTTNNAAAATTTTAATTTTCATTTTTTTTCCGCCAAACATTGCCTCGGTAAACACCCCTGGCCATGGTTGAAGCGCGCGCCATTGGTTATAAATTTCTCCGGCTGATTTGCTCCAATCAATTTGACCATCTTCTCGCTTAAATTCGTAACAATTAGTAGCTAAAGCATTATCTTGCGCTTGGGGTTGAATTTGGCCTGAAATAAAGCCCTTGACGGCCTCTGTGAGCGCGCTGAAGGCGATTTGAGCGAGTTTTTGAGCGAGGGTGCGGGAAGTTTCATTTGACTCAATTTTAACCTGTTTTTGAAGCAAAATCGGGCCGGTGTCCAGACCCTCATCCATTTTCATAATAGTGACGCCTGTTTGATTTTCACCTTGAAGAATAGCTGACTGAATTGGCGAGGCGCCACGGTATTTGGGAAGAAGCGAAGGGTGAATGTTGATAATGCCGTGTGTTGGTGCCTCCAAGATATTTTTAGGAATTATCAGGCCGTATTGAACGGCAACGCCCAACTCAGCGCCAGTTGGAAGATTGAAATTTTTAAGTGTGGTTGGTTGATCCACTTTGAGTCCATGTTTTTTTGCCAAAATTTTCACTGGCGGCTTCTGCAATTCTTGTTTTCTACCAACCGGCTTGTCCGGCCGGGTGATTACCAATTTAATTTCAAAATCAGGGCTGTCAATCAGTCCTTGCAAAATCGTGGCGGCAAAATCCTCAGTGCCGAAAAAGATTAAAGAGATTTTTTTCATTTATCCACTATTAAAATTCCGTCCAAGTGATCAATTTCGTGTTGAATCACACGGGCAAACAGATTTTCGGCTTGAAAATTTAATGGTCGACCTTTAACATCCAGCGCCTTGATTGTGATTTTGGCATAACGCGCCACTTCTTTTTTCATTCCCGGTATTGACAGACACCCTTCTTCGTCTTTAATTCGTTTCCAAGAATGTTTGGTAATTTTTGGATTGATCAAAATCCAGTCCTTTTTATCCGGCGTGACTTCTTTGTTGATAGTTGCCAGTCGGATATTTTTGCCAATTTGCGGCGCTGCCAAACCAACTCCATCAGCCGAATACATTGTGTCAATCATATCCAAAAACAGCGGCTTTAATTTTAAAATTTCCGTTGGTTTCACGGCTACGGATTTTTGCCGCAGAGACGGTTCAGGAATTGTCAGAATTTTTAATATCGGCATTTTTTTTGGTTTTCCAGAAAAATAATTTTATTTTATTATCGCAATCTGCTTGTTTGACTTCGGAAAAAATTTGTTTGGCTTCTTGAACTCCGATCCGTTTAATCGCGCCCAAATACATACCAAATTTGGAGCGCTCGCCAAAAAATGTGGAAATTTCATCTGCCAGATAATGAATTTCCGAATGGATATTTTTATTTTTATCCGGCATTTTGCTTTTTATGATTTGAGAAATATTTTGCATAATGTTGGTAAACGAGCGGAGGCAATCTGATTTTCTGAAGCGAGGATATGTTTGAGCCAGACCGAGGCATTCTGCTATGGCTAAGGCCGGGGGATGCCGAGGCCGGTGGCCTGAAAGGCCAGGCGAGTTTATCCGAGCAAAGAAAATCACTTGCCGAGCTCGTGTTTACTCTAGCACAAACTCCGCCACCAAATACCCGACTCCCAATGGCCCTTCGTAAGATAATATTTTTAATTTGTAATTCACTCTTTGCAAAATTCCCAATAAAATCAGAAATGATCGCCGTCCGCATTCAGCGGCTGATTCACAAATTTGTGGTTCCAGATTCAACAGGGCGGTAGTATTGTGGCTGGATAAATTTTCAATCAATGTTTCATCAAATTTTTTGCCCTCGGGTGAAAATCCGGCCGGAGCGTCGGAGGTAAGGGCGTGGGATAAATCACCGGAAGCAATCACAGCAACTCGGCGATTGGTGGACATTATTTCTTCTTTGAGCAAATAGCCAAAATTCAGATGCTGCTTCGGCTCCAAAAGGGAATAGCTCAAAGGAATAATTTTAACCTCCGGAAGATGTTTTGTCAAGTA
>DOQH01000014.1 GCA_003514455.1 Candidatus Magasanikiibacteriota bacterium | reverse complement strand
AGCGGATTGTACGCTTTTGACCCGCTTGACCCAAAAAATCCCGGCCGCGACCGCTTGGTGTGGTCTGCGGGACACTGCACTCCTTTGCTATATGGCACATTGGTTCTAATTTATGAATCATTATCACGCGCGGGCATTAAATTTGATAAAGAAAAACTTAATGCCATAATCCCTGAATGTTTACTCAAGTTTCGGCATTGCGATGGTATTTCCGGACATGTGGAATCAATCTATCCCCTGGCTGATGTTTCCACCGGCTCATCTGGCCACGGACTTTCCGCCGCCGCCGGAATCGCGGCTCTGCACCGCTCTTGCGGACTAGCGACCAAAATTTGGGTTTTAATGGGAGACGCGGAAACAGAAGAAGGCATATCATACGAAGCGCGCAACATGATTAACACCCTGGGGCTAGCCAATTTAATTGTTCTTTTGGATTACAATCATTTTGGCATTGACGGTAACATTAATGAAGTTGTCTCCACGCCATATATCAATCACTGGCTCGGACTGGGATGGAATGTGATTGAGGTGAATGGCCATAATGTCGCGGAATTATTGGAGGCGTATAAAAAGGCCAAGGAAGGATTTAAAAATGATCATCCAACAGTAGTTTTGTGCCACGGCACCAAAGGCCTGCATTATGGCAAAAATGAAAATAAATCAGACTCGCACGGCTCCCCTGCCAAGCACGATGAATATATTGAAATAATGAAAAAATTGGGATTTAATATTCCCGGAATAGATAAAAAAATCCAAGATGATTTGGATTTTGTTTTATCATTATTGGACAAGGATTTGGCCGAGTATTTTTTAGAAAAAATAAAAAAGGGCCGCGAACTTTTGCCTGATGAATCGCAACAAATTGCCAAAATGACGCAAACCCTGCCCAATCGGCCATTGATAAAACCAACGGCTATCACCCGTCCGGCGCAATTGCCGCCGGAACTGGTTTTTGCCGAAGGCGCAGAGGTAGCCACGCGCAAAGCCACCGAGGCCTGGTTTAAATGGTTGATGACGCAAAGCGCATTTTTCTATCTCGGCGCCGGTGATTTAATGAAATCAATTTTAACCGGCGCGGCGGAAAATATTTACGGCATTATCAACAAAGACAATCCGCTTGGCCGCGGTTTCCGCTTTGGCATTGCTGAACAAAATATGGCCATGCTCTCCACTACTCTGACGCAAGATGTTTTGCCAGGCGGATTTCAAGCTGTTTCGGCCTTTGCTTCTTACGGGGTCTTTACATCAATGATGGCCAATTCCGTGCGCATGGCTTTGATAAATAACGCGGTCAATCCCGCCAACAAGGGATTTTTCATAATGCTGGCCGCTCATGACGGCCCGGAAACAGGCGAAGACGGCCCGACTCATCATGGTCTTTTTTGGATGTCGCTTTTTAACGCCTATCCTGGCATTAAAGTATACAAGCCCTTGGATGCCAATGAGACAATTGAAATGTTGTTTTACGCTTTGAACAAAGGCGAACCAATCGCTCTGTCAGTCATGCGGCCAAATACAATGGTGTTCAAACGCGGGGATGGCATACCGCCAGCGAGTGAAGCGGTGAATGGCGCGTATGTTTTTAAAAAGCATATGGAAAACAACAAGAAAAAAATTGTTTTGGCAGTGTCGGGCGGGCAAACTATGGCCAATGTTTTGACGATATTGCCGGAATTGGAACAAAATCATGATGTAAAAATTTTGGCCGTCACTTCTCCGGAATTATTTGAAGAATTACGCGCGGCTGATCCGCAAAAAGCCGAAACGATTTTTTCCAATGAAGAAAGAGCTCACACTATCGCTCTGCATAATGGCTGGCCGGGATTTCTTTATCCGTTTCTCCTGCCAGCCGATTATCCGGCTCGCGCCATTGGCGTGAATAAATTTCTCAAATCCGGCCCGCCGCAAGAAGTGTATGAAGTGGCCGGACTTGATCCACAAGGAATTAAAAATAAAATTTTAAACGCTACTAAATATGTTTGACATCATTTCCATCGGCGACTGCACCATTGACACGCTTTTACAAATTCACGACGCGGAAATAAATTGCAAACTGCATCCTGACCGCTGTGTTATCTGCGTTAATTTCGCGGACAAAATTCCAGTTGACAGTTTTCACCGCAAAGTGGCCGGCAACGCGGCCAATAACGCCGTTGGCTCGGCGCGATTGGGGCTAAAAACCGCCATTTACACCATTTTGGGCAATGACGGCAATGGCGAATTTATTAAAGAAACACTAAAAAAAGAAAAAGTGTCTGATGAATATGTGATTTACGACCCCAAAAAAGAAACCAACGCGTCGGTGGTGATTAATTTCCAAGGTGAACGCACCATTTTTGTTTATCATGCTAAGCGCGATTACGCCCTACCAATGAAAGCGCAAACCAAATTGGCCTATTACACTTCCGTGGCCGCGCACCATGACGGCTTGAACAATCAAATCGCCAAATGGGTGGTAAAAAATAAAATTAAACTTGGGTATAATCCGGGCACTTTCCAATTACGCGCCGGTTTGGCAAAAATGAAACCGCTTTTAAAAATTTGCGAAGCGTTGTTTGTCAATAAAGAAGAAGCCGCGCGCATGGTCGGCGCCCAACACGACATCCGCCACTATCTTTTGGCTTTGCATAAAATCGGACCAAAAATTATTATTATCACCGATGGCCAAGCCGGTTCGTTTGTGTTTGACGGCGATAAATTCTGGCAAATGGGCATTTTTGACACGCCAAATATTGAACGCACAGGAGCCGGGGATGCGTTTGCCACCGGATTTTTGGCTGCTCTGCAATATGGCAAAAAAATACCCATGGCCATGTGCTGGGGCTCGGCCAATTCCTCGTCCGTCATCATGAAAATCGGGCCGCAAGACGGCTTGCTGACCAAAAAAGGCATTGAGGACTTTCATAAAAAATATAAACATAAATGCCCTACTAATTTTTAAAGTGTCCGGCAAACTTGGCACCTGCCTCCGCTTGCCGCAAAACAAATTTATGCCAAAAAAACTTCTCTCTTTAAAAAATTCAAAACAAATCCCCGCTCCACAAATTGAAACCACGCGCGTGGTCATCGTTGGCACAGGATTTGTCGGCTCCACCTCGGCCTTTGCCATTATGATGAGCGGCATCGCCTCGGAAATTGTTCTAATTGATGTGAACAAAGACAAATGCCTGGGCGAGGCCTGGGATTTGGAACACGGCATTTCTTTTGTGCCGCAAACCAAAATCTGGGCTGGTGATTATTCTGATTGTAAAGAAGCTGATGTGGTGGTGATTACCGCCGGCTTGGGGCAAAAAGTCGGCCAAACGCGTTTAGAGTTGGCTTCAGCCAATGCTAAAATAATAAAAGATATTATTGAAAAAATAAAACGTTACACTGACAAAGCGGTAATTCTGATGGTGACCAATCCTTTGGATGTGATGACTTTTGTGGCTTTGAAAAAATCCGGCCTACCTGATTATCAGGTATTTGGCACAGGCACCACTTTGGACTCTTCCCGTTTTAGATTTTTATTGGCGCAAGAGTTTGGAGTCGCGCCTGACAGCATGGGCGCGTATTTGATTGGCGAACACGGCGATTCAGAAGTGCCTGTGTATTCGCATGTAAATTTGATGGGCGAAAATATCTCGGCCTTGCCGGAATATAACAAAAAAGCCGTTGAAGTGGCCTATGCAAAAACCAAAACAGCCGCCTATGATATTATTTGCAAAAAAGGCGCCACTTATTATGCCATTGCTCTGGCTGTGGAACGGATTGTCCGCGCCATTTTATACGATGAAAATCATATCTTCCCAGTGTCTTCTCTTTTAACAGGCCAATACGGCCTCAAGGATGTTTGTCTTTCTTTGCCAACAGTAGTCGGCCGCACTGGCATTAAAAAAATAATGGAGATAAAATTATCATCTGACGAACTGGCCAAATTGCGCCAGTCTGCAAAAACAATCAGACAGACGATTGAAAACTTGTCATTGCGAGCGTAGCGAAGCAATCTCTTTTTCTTTTCGCAACAAATATTTCTTCATTGCCATACCACGAATAGATCTCCCTGCGGAAAGCCGCGGGGAGATCTATTATATTATACCCGCCGCCATTGGACATGTTTAGGACAATTGATTAAAAATGGTAAAAAAAGAATTAAACCTATTGGGGACTATAGTTTCTTGTCTGCCAAAGTACGAAATCCAACATTTTTACTTTTGATATTTTTTTGTTCGGATATCTCTTTTTAAATTGAGCAATCAAATACTTGCCTTTTTCTGATGCTAAAAAATTATTATAAAATCTGACAATCTTTTTATGGAGAATGCCTGCCTCTTTCCACTTATTTTTAGTCTTTGAGGTGACTGGCTTTAAACCGAGATTCTTTAACACCACACTATCAATAACCGGTGAATTGGGATCAAAAGTCGCTGCCATTTTACTTGCGAAAGACACCTCAAAATGTTTTTTTGTTCTCAGATAGATAATTAGCAATACTGAGTTAAAATCGGTTTTCCATTTCTTTTTCATCTCAAATATTTTATAAAACCACATGCGCCACCCCTTATTTCGCCTTACCTTGTAGAAACCATTAAACTTTTTTTGATAAGTCCTATCATGGGAAACATCAAATTTACTAAAATTGTCTTGCAACCAAAGATACTTATCAATACTACTTGCTAATTTTTGCAAAGCGGAGTCAATTTGTTTTTTAGTGAGAGAAACCATAAACTTGAAAATGTATTACCAAAATTTAAGTTTTACTAGCATGAAATCCGTGTATTTTATTCGGCTCTTTGGTTGTAAAGTAATCTGAATGAAGTAATTCGCCTTTTTTCAAATTTTTTGCGTGTTTATAATATACTATCTTTGAGGAATCCCTACCGCTAGCAGTTTTAAAACAAACTTTTGTCAGAAAATTAACATTCACAAGGGACGGGATATTTTTCACATCCATTTTAGAGGTAGTCGCAATAATAAAAATTCCTATACATTTACCTATCTGTAAAATTCTGACAAATCTATCTTTAAATACCTTTGGGGCTAACCTCATTAAATCTGCCAATTCATCTACAATAAAGAAAATGGTGGGTAGCTTATTTTTTGCTGTTTTATTATACTTCCAAATATTCCTTTTTTGTTTATCTTCCAGAATCGCAAACCTTCTATCAAATTCAGCTTCAAGCCATATAATGGCTTCTTTTGCGGTACATAATTTATCAATAATGGGAAATACCAAGTGAGGAAGATCCTTGTGTTTTTTGAATTCATTTTTTTTAGAATCCAACAAAATAAATTGCAATGTCTTCTCGGATTTATTTTGATGCAACAAGCTTGCAATTATACAATTCAAAAAAGTTGTTTTTCCGGAATGTTTTTCTCCAGCAATTAATATTCCGCTTGTTTTATCAAAATCTTCTATAACTAATAATCCTTTTTCATTAAAACCTATCGACAAAAGAATATTATTTGCTCTTTGTTTAAATTCTTTGCTATTGAAGAACCGTTCTAATCCAATCTTTTTCGTATTCATATAAATTTGATTATGCTTAAAAGTAATATCTACACAAAAACTCAAACTGAATTCGAGGAAAATTGGAGGGAGGAAATTCCGCCAGCCCACTGGCGCGCTTTTTGACGATTTCAAATTTTTCGCGAATGATAATTCCGTGGTGAAATGTTATCACACTTAACCTTTGGCAGCAAATTCTTTTTTGACTAAATTGATTTTATTTACCACTTTGTTTTTCTGCCATAGCAATTATCTCGTGAACTGGTGTAATGTTTAAAAACTGGTAAAAACTTGGATGAACCACTTGGAGCACAGATTGCAGATATCCAGTTGTCTGCTTATCATTTTTTTGCGCTATTTCTATCCATCGCTTTTGGGCAATTTCAAACGACCCTTCTTTTTCTTTAGTAAATTTATCGATTATTTTTGGCTTGTATTCTTGTTTTAGCATAGCGTCCAAAACAGGATTTGAGAGCATTTCTAAAAACCCGCGTGCATTCTCTGCTTTAAGCAAATCACCATCAAAAAACCTCATTCCACGGTGATGGTGTTCGTCGCGATATTTCGAAATTCCAGCAAATACTTTTTTTGTTTTTTCTACTCCTGCTTTGAAAAATGCATTTATATCGCTCTTATTTGACGCAATCTTTTTGACATCGTTTTTAATTTCTCCGAGAAGTACCTCGATCTTATTCTTTAAGATTGTCATATCTTGAAGATAGGCATGAATATGATGATT
>DOQH01000026.1:17378-18768 GCA_003514455.1 Candidatus Magasanikiibacteriota bacterium | reverse complement strand
TCGGTCAAGGTCTTCTTTATTGATTCTTACAAAAATGTTTCCGAAAGATTTTTGATTTTGCCATGGGCTTCGTTGTTTTATAAAATGTTTCAACGAAATAAATATTTTGAGTTACTTGTTTTTAGGGATATGGTTTTCAATGCCAGCCGTCTTATTGTAATGCCATTGATTATGCTGATTTTTATTATTGATTTTTATCCGTTCACTTTGTCATTTATCATTGCTTCTTTATTCACTTTATTATATCCTCTGATAAATCGCGCGCCGATTGAAGAATCGGAAATATGATGAATAAAATTTTAATTTTATTCTTATCAATTATCTGGCTGTCAGCGCCGTTTTTTGTTTTGGCCCAAACACCCAATGATCCGCAATACGCTAATCAATGGTATTTGCCGGCCATTCATGCGCCAGAGGCCTGGGATAAGACTACTGGCTCAAGCAAAGTTGTCGTGGCGGTGATAGACAGTGGTGTTGAGGTTGCGCATCCGGATTTGTCTGACAATATCTGGCGAAATTCCAAAGAACTGCCGTATAATGGCATTGACGATGATAAAAATGGCTATGTGGATGACATTTACGGCTGGGATTTTATTAATAATGACACGGATCCATCTCCTGACTTTATCAATAAAGACAAGAAATCCAGTTTTCAGCACGGCACTTTAATCGCCGGCTTAATTGGCGCAACTGGCAACAATGCCACTGATGGCGCGGGTATTAATTGGCAGGTTAAAATTATGGCGTTAAAGGCCTTGGATGAAAACGGCGAGGGTAATCAACTCTTAGTGGCTAAGGCCATTGATTATTCCGTAAGGCAAAAAGCAGATATTATCAGTTTAAGTTTTGTTAGCGGCGTCGGAGAGACATTGGATAATGAATTTTATTTGGCTATTCAGCGAGCACATGAGGCCGGTATAGTGATTGTGGCGGCTGGCGGCAATGATGCTTTGGGTATTAGCGGTATTCTTGATGGTGATTTGGATTTTTCTCCGCGTTATCCTGTGTGCTATGACGGCCCGCAAGGCGAGCCCTGGTGGGTGATAGGCGTGACTGCTTTGGACAAGAATGATAAAAAAGCGCCTTTTGCCGCTTACGGATTTCGCTGTATTGATATTTCCGCTCCGGGAGTAGAAATGCAAAGTACTTTGGTTCATAATCCGAATGATTCGGAATTAAATCAGAGTTTTGGTGGAAAATATTCGGGAACATCTTTGGCCGCGCCATTGGTAACCGGCGCAGTCGCTTTGATTAAATCTATTCGTCCTGATCTTGGTCCAAAAGAGATTTATTATATTTTAAACAAAAGCGCGGATAATATTGAGGCCAAAAATTTGAATTATCCGCAACAATTGGGAGCAGGTAAATTAAATTTAGCCCGAGCAATGGA
>DOQH01000026.1:0-17303 GCA_003514455.1 Candidatus Magasanikiibacteriota bacterium | reverse complement strand
GAGGCGCTTTTGAAAACCAGCAAAGTAATTTGTTTGGATGATTTTTCCAACAGTACTCCGGCTAACATTGAACATTTGCTCAAAGATCCGGATTTTGAATTGTTAAAATTGAATATCAATCAACCATTTAGTTTGGAAGATTTTCCGGAATTGGAAAAATTTAAAATAAAATTTCAAGGAGTGCAGGAAATTTATCATTTGGCTTGTCCAACTTCGGCCAAAAATTTTAATCAATTTAAAATTGAAACATTATTATCCAATAGCGTTGGTACTTATCATGTGCTGGAAATGGCTGTGAAATACAAAGCCAAGTTTGTGTTGGGTTCCAGCGCTGTGGTGTACGGCCCGCGTAGGCCGGAAATTTCCGCTTTTAGTGAAGAGGACATGGGAATGGTTAATAATTTAAGCCCGCGCGCATGCTATGATGAAGGTAAGCGGTTTGCAGAAACCATGACTTCCACTTATATGCAGGTGCACAAAATTGACGCTAAAATCGCGCGCATTTTTCGCACTTATGGCCCGCGTTTGAAATTATTTGATGGTCAAATGATTTCCGATTTTATTGTGGACGCTATTCGCGGAAAAGATTTAGTGATTTATGGTGATGAGACATTTTCTTCTTCACTTGTGTATGTGAGCGATGTGGTTGACGGATTGATTAAATTGATGGCCGCACCAGTTGGAACAGGGGTGGTGAATTTTGGCGACGAGCGCGTGCATCTTCTTTATGATGTAGCCAAGTCAATTATTGAAAAAGTCGGTTCAAAATCAAAAATTCTTTTTGAAAAACCATTGGATTTTATTACCCCGTTGGGTATACCTGATATTCGCAAAGCCAAAAACGAACTGGGTTGGATGCCTTTGGTAATGCTGGAAGACGGTTTGAAAAAAACCATTGATTATACAATTGCTAAAGAAAAAACAATCGGTCAGGGCTAATGGGTCACAGTATGTTTATTGTTATTCCGGCATATAATGAGGAGAATAATATCGCAGGTGTGATTGATAATTTGGCGGTTTTGTATCCGTGGGCGAAAATAATTGTAGTGGATGATGGATCAAAAGATTGTACGGCCGAGGTCTCTCGCCAAGCCGGAGCTAGTGTTTTAANNTTGGCCCGCGTGGTCAATTTTTTATTTACCGGTTTGTGGCTGTCTGACGCGCACAACGGATTGCGCGCTATGTCCCGCCGAGCTGCGGAGAGCATCAAAATTACACAAGACAGAATGGCTCATAATTCGGAAATAATTGCGCAGTTGAGAAAAAATAATTTGAAATTTATGGAAGTGCCAATGACTGTTAAATATCACCGGTATGGGCAGGGGCTGGCCGGCGGTTTGAAAATCATTAAAGACTTAATACTTCAAAAAATAATTTAATATGTTAATACAAATTTTGCTTTCATTATTTATTCTTTTTGCCTTGATAAAAGTAATCGGCCGTTTTCGCGCTAAAGAAGTGTCCTTTGGTGCGCTGATTTTTTGGTGTTTGTTTTGGCTAATTGTTTTAATTGTAGTTTGGCAGCCTCGATTGTCAACTGATTTGGCCAATCGTCTGGGGGTCGGGCGTGGAACTGATTTGATAATGTATGTGTCAGTCGCCGCGTTATTTTATTTTATTTTTCGTCTCACTGTACGAATTGAAAAAATTGAGAAAAATATTACTAAAATAGTGAGAGAGATTGCGAAAAAATGAAAAGCAGGCTCGGCAAGTGATTTTTTTTGCTCGGATAACTCGCCTGACTCCGACTCGATCGGAGTCACCGACCTCGGCCAACCGGCCAAGGACTTAAATGATTGACCTCGGTCTGGCTCAAACAATCCTCGCTTCAAAAAATCACATTGCCTCCGCCTGCTAAAATACATTTTTTGCAACTATTTTATGAAAATTGCAATTATAACTCCAGTTTTTCCCCCATACCTCGCTGGTATTGGTAATGTAGCAGCTCAACAAGCTGCTGGTTTGGCACGCAAGGGGATTGATGTGACTGTTTTTACCCCGTGGTATCCTGACCGTGATTGTTCGGAAATATCATTGCCATATAGAGTATATAGGGTGTGGCCGGATATAAGCCACGGCAACGCGGCTTGGATAAGAAAGATGCCTGCCGAAATATCTTCTTTTGACATTATTTATCTGCACTATCCTTTTATTGGCGCCATTGGTGCTGTATTGCGCTGTAAAAAGCCACTGGTTGTTACCTATCATATGGATTTGGTCGGTCGCGGTTGGAAAGGATTGTTTTTTAAAATTTACACTTATCTGACTTTGCCAAAAATTGTTAAAATAGCTGATAAAATATTGGTGAGCAGTATGGATTACGCAGAGCGCAGTTATTTGGCACCATTTTTGAAAAAATGGTCGGAAAAATTTGTGGAAGCGCCGTTTGGGGTAGCACTACCAAAAATTGAGGAGAATTTTTTGAATAACAAAACAGGTGAAACAATTCTTTTTGTTGGTGCTTTGGACAAGGCACACTATTTTAAAGGCGTGGATATTTTGTTAGACGCGGTAAGTGATTTGAAATATAAATTAATAATAGTTGGCGATGGCGATTTGCGATCTAATTATGAAGAAAAAGCCAAAAAATTAAAGATTGGTGATAGAGTTATTTTTGCCGGCCGTGTTAGCAGTGAAAAATTATCAGCATATTATCAGTCGGCTGATGTTTTTGTTTTGCCATCAATTGATAAATCCGAGGCCTACGGTATGGTATTATTGGAAGCAATGGCTCATGGCTTGCCGGTGATTGCGTCCAATCTGCCAGGTGTACGCGGATTAGTTGGAGAAGATAGGGGGTTGTTGGTAGAGCCGGGAGATGCCGAGAAATTATCGCAAGCTTTGACAAAGATCTTATCTGATAAATTAAAATGTCGTGCAATGGGCGAAGTGGCCAAAAAGTGGGTTGAAGAAAACAGAACCATAGAAAAAGAAATCAATAAAATAATTGAAGTATATTATGACACTTGTCATTAAAATTATGGCATGCTAAAATATATTCACTAATTAATAAATTAATTAACCATATCAATTTTATGAGTTACGAAGAAATCAAAAAAGCGTCTGAAACTCTCAATTCCAAAACATCTTTTTGGCTTGGTTTTGTTGTTTCAGTTTTAGTTTTAGGCACAGTCGGCTTTATTATTCTTTTGGCTTTATTCTTGAAGGGTAATATCAGTTTGCCGTCAGGAGCTAAGAGTAATTCTACAGATAAAACAACAGTTGTGGATAACAAACCTACTGCAGGAGATGAATACACCGAACCCGCTGGTACTGTGGCCGCAGTTACTGATCGCGATCATAGTCGTGGCCCGGCTGACGCTCAAATTACCTTGATTGAATATTCTGATTTTGAATGCCCGTTTTGTAAGAAATTTCACGCTACCATGAAAGAGCTGTTTGACGCATATCCAGGTAAAATTAAATGGATTTATCGCCATTATCCATTGAGTTTTCACGCCAATGCTGGAAAAGAAGCCGAAGCTGCTGAATGCGCTTATGAATTGGGCGGGCATGAAAAATTTTGGCAATACTCCGATAAGATTTATGAGCGTACCACTTCCAACGGAACCGGTTTTGCTTTAGTTGATTTGCCAAAACTCGCTGTGGAACTTGGTTTGAACAAGTCGGCGTTTGAAACTTGTCTCAACAGCAACAAGTATGCGAGCTATGTAGCCAAGTCATTGCAAGAAGGGCAGGCCGCCGGAGTGCAGGGGACACCGGGCACTATTATTATTTCCTCCAAAGGCGAGCCCAGTTTAGTTAAAGGCGCTCTGCCTTTGAATATGATGAAGGATTTGGTTGACAATGCGTTGTAAAGCGTAAATTTAGAGTCGCAAATTTTATCCCTCGCCGAGTAATCGACGGGGGATTTATTTATCCACAGTTTATTACTGTTGACTCTTCAATTTAGGAGAGTTAAAATGTAATAATACTTTTTAATGACCAGTTATCCACAGTGGCAAAACACAAGCAGTGGTGGTACAATGTATCTGTTAACCACAATAGATTGTAATAACTTAAAATCATATGGAGGAAAGTAAAATTACAAGAATCAGAAAACGCGACGATAGCATCGTTCCTTTTGAAGAAGGAAAAATAGTTAAAGCGATTATTTCTGCCATCAATGCGACCAAAGAAATACCAGATGAAACTAAGGCATTGGAATTTGCGCAGAAAATAAAAGAAAAAGTTATAAAAAGTTTGAACGAAAGATTTCATGAGAGATCAATTCCGGCAGTTGAAGAAGTGCAGGACATTGTTGAAGAAGAATTGATCAAGTCCCGTTTTATACAAACAGCCAAAGCATATATTCTTTATCGCGATCAGCATGCTCGCATTCGCGAAATGCAATCAACTCTCATTGATTCTGATGATTTGATTGACGGATACCTCAAACAAGTTGACTGGCGCGTTAAGGAAAACAGCAACATGGCTTATTCACTGCAAGGGTTGAATAATCATGTGGCCTCGGCAGTCAGTTCTCACTATTGGTTGAACAAAATTTATCCCAAAGAAGTGCGCGAGGCGCATTTGGAAGCGGATTTGCATTTGCATGATCTGCAGATTTTGGCTGCGTATTGTTGTGGTTGGGATTTGAAAGAATTATTAATGCGCGGGTTTGGCGGTGCGCCGGGAAAAATTGAATCAGGACCTGCCAAACATTTTCGCGTGGCCTTAGGCCAGATTGTAAATTTTTTCTATACCTTGCAAGGCGAGACAGCCGGAGCGCAGGCCTTTTCCAGTTTTGATGTTTTGCTAGCGCCGTTTATTCGTTATGACAAAATGACATATAACGAAGTCAAGCAGTGTTTGCAGGAATTTTTGTTCAACATGAATGTGCCGACTCGTGTTGGTTTTCAAACTCCATTTACAAACATAACAATGGATTTGTCGCCATCCAGCTATATGGCTGATGAAGGCGTGATTGTTGGCGGTGTGCCGCAAAAAGAAACATACAAAGAATTCCAGCCGGAAATTGATCTTTTGAATCGTGCTTTTGCAGAAGTAATGCTAGCTGGCGATGCCAAGGGTCGCGTGTTTACCTTTCCAATTCCAACATACAATATTACCAAAGATTTTAATTGGGAAAATCCAGTTTTAGATCCTGTTTGGGAAATGACCGCAAAATATGGAGTGCCATATTTCAGCAATTTCGTAAATTCCGACATGAAACCGGAAGACGCGCGCAGTATGTGCTGTCGCCTTCGTTTGGATAATCGNNGCGCCAATTAAAGAAAGATTTGGCCAGTATTGGAAAAATCATTTCAATACTATTGGCATTAATGGAATGAATGAGGCTGTGATGAATTTACTTGGAGCTGATAAAGATATCACCACTCCGGAAGGTCATGCTTTAGCTAAAGAGATTTTGCATTTTATGCGCGCGCGCATGGGCAAATATCAGGAAGAAACCAACATGCTGTTTAATTTGGAAGCGACTCCTGCTGAGGGCACTTCCTACCGTTTTGCGAGAAAAGATAAAGAAAAATACCCGGATATTATTTGCGCGAATGAAGAGGCCTATCGCACTCAACACGCTGATCCTTACTATACCAATTCATCGCATTTGCCTGTTGGCTATACTGATGATATTTTTGAGGCTTTGAAATTGCAAGATGATTTGCAAACCTGCTATACCGGCGGCACTGTTTTGCATGGATTTATTGGTGAACGATTACCATCAGCCACAGCGTGTAAAAATTTAGTTAAAAAAATCGCTGATAATTTTCATCTGCCATACTACACCCTGACTCCGACTTTCAGTATTTGTCCATCGCATGGATATATGGCAGGCGAGCATTTTTTCTGTCCCAAATGCGATGAAGAAATCGGTTATTCCGCAGAAAAAAAAGAAATTCCAATACAACAAACAATTAATCAAAATATTAATCAAACAGCGACTGTGGCAATTTAAGCC
The DNA here is from genome assembly GCA_003514455.1 of Candidatus Magasanikiibacteriota bacterium. Classification (GTDB taxonomy): domain Bacteria; phylum Patescibacteriota; class Patescibacteriia; order Magasanikbacterales; family UBA10003; genus UBA10003. The sequence goes on along the minus strand of DOQH01000026.1, from coordinate 11,383 downwards.
AACGGAGCTGTTTAAATGGAGGATATATGCAAAATGATTTATTAGCTGGCAATGATTTGTCAGCGAAAAGGCAGCCTTGCGAGGTTTACTCCCGCATTGTGGGATACTTGCGTCCGGTGACCCAATGGAACAAGGGTAAGAAGGCAGAATTTTATGATCGTCGCGAGTATAACAAGCAGTTGTCAGAGACGGTCAGTTAAATTAGCTGATTAAAAAGAGGGACAAAAACCTGCAGGCCATGCTCAAGCGGGTTTTTGCTTTTTGTACGTTTTATGTTAATAGGCGGATTGCAAAAAATGTCGTTGCTGGATTATCCCGACAAGGTGGCAGGGATTGTTTTTACAGTTGGCTGTAATTTTGTCTGCGGATTTTGTCATAATTCGGAATTGGTGAAAATTGAAGAAAAAAAATATCAAAAAATTTCCGAAGAAGAAATTTTAGATTTTTTAAAATCGCGACAGGGGTTGCTTGAAGGAGTGGTGATTACCGGTGGCGAGCCGACATTGCAACCGGACTTGTCCGAATTTATTAGAAAAATAAAAGCATTGGGGTTTTTAATTAAAATTGATACTAACGGCACGAATCCCGCGATGATAGCGGCATTGAATCAGGAAAAGCTAGTTGATTTTTGGGCGATGGATATTAAAGCGTCGTTTGAGAAATATGAAAAAATCATCGGGTGTCCGGTGAATTTGGAATCGATAAAAAAAAGTATTGAATTAATAAAAAATAGTGTGGTTGATTGTGAATTTCGCTCAACTGTGATTCATGGCTGGCACACTATGGAAGATATTGTGAATATGGCGAAAACGATTGAGGGCGCAAAAATTTTTGTTCTACAGAAATTTATTCCGCGAGAGCGGCTGGTGAACGCCGGTTTTTTGAACCAAAAATCGTTGAGTGACGCTGATTTGCAAAAGGCGGCTAAAGAGTGTGAGAAGTGGGTTAAGAAGTGCGTGATCCGCTGATTTTTTTCAACATTTTCACGCCCATCTTCCAAAAATGTTGGCGCATTGTCGGGTCTTTTATCACATGATAAATCGACGGCGCGATGGAGAGAAGAATAATTAAAATAATAATCGGCAAGAGATATTTATCAACATTTGGAATTGTGCTGCCGAGCCAATATCCGAGTCCGCTCAAACCGATTGACCAGAGAAATCCGCCAATGATGTTGTAGGCGAGGAAGCTGCTATAACGCATTTTGCCAACACCGGCGAGAATTGGCGCGAAAGTGCGGACAATTGGCATAAAACGCGCTATAATAATTGCCTTGCCACCGTGTTTTTCATAAAAATTTTGCGCGCGCAACAAATGATCTTTGTGAAAAATCAAAGAATCCTCGCGTTTGAAAATTTTTGGTCCAACTCGCAAACCAAAAGCATAGCCGGTGCTGTCGCCGATAACTGCGGCGATAAATGAGCCGATCATTAAAATGGAGATTTTTAAAAATCCTTGCGAAGCCAAAAAGCCGGCGGTGAAAAGCAAACTATCGCCGGGTAGAAAGAATCCAATTAAGAGGCCTGATTCTGCAAAAACAATTGAAAAAATACCGATATAGCCGGTAGTTTTAATAATGGCGATTAAATCAAACATAAATAAAAATCGGGCTGGGGGGGCTCGAACCCCCGACCTCATGGTCCCGAACCATGCGCGCTACCAACTGCGCTACAGCCCGTTTCCCTCAATTATACTTTAAATTGCTTCAAAACACAAGATATGGTAAAATAAGCATCAGTGAAATTAAAATTTATTCTATGAAACCAATTAAAACATATTTTGAGTTAGCGATTAAAAAAGATGCGTCTGATTTGCATTTGGTCGGCGAGGAAAAGCCAATGTTGCGCGTGAAAGGGCAATTGGAAGATATTGAAAACGCGGCAATTTCAGCCACAGAATTGGGCGTAGGGATTAATTCTTTATTAAACAAAGCGCAAAAAGAACGATTTGATGAAAATAAAGAGTTGGATTTCAGCTATGAAATTAAAGGCACTCGTTTTAGAATAAATTTGCATCAAGAACAGGGTAGAATTGGCTTGAGCGCGCGCGTCGTGCCAAAAGACATTCCAACGCCCAAGGATTTGCGTTTTTCCGAAACCATGATGCAAATGCCAAAGATATTGGATGGTTTGGTGTTGGTGACAGGCCCGACCGGCTGCGGCAAATCCACCACCATCGCCTCAATGATCGAAATGATTAATCAGGATCGCAAAGCGCACATTGTGACTATTGAAGATCCGATTGAATTTGTTTTTGAAGACAAAAAATCATTGATTGAACAGAGGGAAGTTGGAATTGACACCAAAGATTTTCACACAGCTCTCAAATATGTTTTGCGTCAAGACCCAAATGTGATTTTTGTGGGTGAAATGCGCGATCCGGAAACAATCGCGGCTGCTCTGACAGCTGCGGAAACAGGGCATCTTGTATTTTCCACTCTGCACACTCCGAGCGCGGCTGAATCAGTGGAGCGCATTGTGGATGTGTTTGATGGATCCAAACAAAAACAGGTGTTGGTGCAATTGGCAGCGGTTTTGAAAGCGGTGATTTCTCAACAACTTTTGCCGGCAAAAAATGGAGGACTGGTTGTCGCGCGGGAAATTTTAATCAATACCTCGGCTGTTGCTAATTTGATTCGTGAAAATAAAATCGCGCAAATTGAGTCAGTGATTCAAACCAGCGCAAAAGACGGTATGAATAGTTTGCAAAACAACATTCAGGAATTGGTGAAAGATGGATTGATTACAGAAGAAGTGGCGAAAAAGCGGTTGGGCGGCGGAACCAAGCGGAGATATGTGTAAATATGTATCGCAGAAAAAGATCATTGACACCATCTGACAATAGAATGTTTGTTATTAAATTTTGTTTGGCCTTATTTGCGTTCGCGATCATAAGCCGACTTTTTGTTTTGCAGGTTTGGAGTCGTGAATATTATTCCACTTTGGCTGAAAATAAGCATGTGCTGAAAAAAGAATTATTGCCCGAGCGCGGGCGTATTTTTTTTCAAAATGACAGAAAAACCGGTGAAATGGCTCCTTTGGCTTTGAATAAAGACACTTTTATTGTCGTGGCTGATCCAAAAATAATTATCAATCCAAGTCAGGCCGCATATATTTTGGCAAAAAAATTGGAATTGGATGAATTGTCAGTCGCGTCTAAATTAAAAAATTCCAACAGCCGTTATGAAATTATTAAAAAACAAGTTGACGCGGCAGCCGTGGAGGAATTGAAATTGGAAAAAATGACCGGCATATTTTTTGAACGCCAGCCCGCTCGTTTTTATCCTGAAAAAGAAATGGCTAGCCAAGTGGTTGGTTTTTCAGGTCTTTCTGATGATGGAAAGCCGGTTGGGCACTATGGCTTGGAGGGATATTTTAATGATTTGTTGTCGGGAAAAACAGGATACATGCTTGGCGAGCGTGATGCTACCGGCGGCTGGCTACCTTTGGCAGGTCGTGAAATTGAAGAAGCAATCAATGGCGCTGATTTGGTTTTGACAATGGATAAAACCATAGAATACATTGCTTGCCAAAAATTATCAGAAGGAGTTGCTGAATACAAAGCCAAAGGAGGCACGGTAATAATTTTAAATCCAAAGACCGGCGCGATTTTGGCCATGTGCGACGCGCCGGGTTTTGATCCAAACAGTTATCAAAAAACAAAAAATATTCGCGCTTTTAATAATTCGGCGATTTTTACTCCATATGAGCCCGGATCTGTTTTCAAAGCCATTACAATGGCCGGTGCGTTGGACGCAGGAGCTGTAACTCCTGATACAACATATTTTGACAAAGGTTTTATTCAGCTTGGTAGTCAAATCATAAAAAATGCGGCGAATAAAAGTTATGGAAATCAGACAATGACAGGTGTTTTAAAAGAATCAATCAATACAGGCGCGTATTTTGCAGCTCATGCTTTGGGTCATAAGGATTTTAGAAAATATGTGCAAGATTTTGGGTTTGGTGTTTTAACAGGAGTGGAATTGGATACTGAGGTTTCCGGCAACATCAGTTCTTTGGAAAAAGAAAAGGAAATTTATTTAGCTACAGCTTCTTTCGGGCAAGGTATTACAGCCACGCCAATGCAATTGGTATCTGCTTTTGGCGCCATTGCCAATCAAGGAAAATTGTATAAGCCATATATTATTTCGGAAATTAGACAGTCAGACGGCACTGTTGAAAAACGAACGCCGGAATTGGTGCGGCAGGTGATTTCCACGCGAGCTGCGCGGTTATTAAGTGGAATGTTGACCACAGTTGTGCGTGAGGGGCATGGAAAGCAAGCTGGGGTGGCTGGCTACTATATTGGCGGCAAAACCGGTACAGCGCAAATTGCCGGGTCTAATGGTGAATATTCCGAAGGCGCAACCAATCAGACATTTATCGGTTTTGGGCCTGTTGACGACCCTGCCTTTGTTATGTTAGTAAAGTATGAGGAGCCCGAGCGGGTTTATGCCGAATATACGGCTGTGCCGACTTTTGGAGAGATCGCCAAGTTTTTATTGCAATATCTGGAAATCCCGCCTAATAAATGACAATATGAAATTCATCCTTCAATTCATTTTGCGCCTGTTGTCCAAAGCCGTGTTGCGCAAATATCATCCGGAAGTGATTGGTATTACCGGCTCGGTTGGCAAGACCTCCACCAAAGAGGCGATTTTTGCAGTGCTTTCGGAAAAATTTCGTTGCCGACGCAATGTGAAAAATTATAACAATGAAATCGGTTTGCCTTTGACAATTTTAGGAATGGAAAGCGGTGGGCGTTCAATGATAAAATGGTTGGAGATTTTTTGGCGCGGAGTTTTACTTTTGTTAAAACACGACAAACAATATCCGGAAATTTTAATTTTGGAAATGGGAGCTGATCATCCGGGCGACATTTATTATTTAACCAATTTAGCGCCATGCAAAGTCGGCGTGATTACCGCCGTGGCCCAAGCTCATACGGAATTTTTCAAAACAGTTAATCAGGTGGCTAAGGAAAAACAGATTGTCGTCACGCATTTGGAAAAAGACGGCACAGCAATTTTAAACGCCGATGACGAAAAGGTTTTAGCCATGGCGGCGAAAACAGAAGCGGAAACAATTATTTTTGGTTTTAATGACAAGGCGCATGTGAAAGCGATAGAATTTAATATTATTCAGGAAATGGAAAAGGGATTTTTGCAAACAAAAGGCGTAAATTTTAAAATTCAATACGGTGGAGCGATAGTACCGGTGTTTTTGCCTGAAGTTGTCGGCACACAACATGTCTATGCGGCTTTGGCAGCCGGTGCGGTTGGTTTGAGTTATGGATTGAATTTAGTGGAAATCAGTGAGCGTTTGCGTTCTTACAATCCGCCGCCTTCGCGTATGCGCCTTTTGTCAGGCGTGAAATTCACCACAATTATTGACGATTCATATAATTCTTCACCATTGGCCGCTGTCTTGGCCTTGCGGATTTTGTCGGAAATAAAAGTAATGGAAGGCGGCAGACGGATTGCAGTGTTGGGAGATATGCTTGAATTGGGTGCGTACACTTTCGAAGCGCATCAAGAAGTGGGCGCCAAAGTCGCGGAATCAAGAATTGATTTATTAATAGCAGTGGGGGAGAGAGCGAAAATTGTGGCCGAAGCGGCGCGTTTGAGGGGAATGGTCGAGGACAAAATTATTCAATTTGTTGATAGTATTGAAGCCGGTCAATTTTTGCAGGAAAATATACACGCCGGCGATTTGGTATTGATAAAAGGCTCGCAAGGTGTTAGGATGGAAAAGATTGTTGTTGGTTTGATGGCTGAACCGTCTGACGCAAAAAAAATGGTTTGTCGGCAGGATATCAGTTGGAAAAATAAATAGTTTTTACGGCCTCATCGTCTAGCCCGGTCTAGGACGCTTCCCTCTCACGGAAGAAACTGGGGTTCAAATCCCCATGGGGCTAAAAAAGCAGAGGACGCACAGTCGCCCCCTGTTTTTGTTTGCTTTTTTTGCTTTAATTTACTACACTGTATGTATATGGAACCCAAAAACCAGTACCAATTTTTTTCCACCACTCGCTCTGCTTTGCAGGCCATGTTTGACGCGATCAGCGCGGCTGAAAAATCAATTTATTGGGAAACATATATTTTTGAGCAGGACACTATTGTTTGGCCTTTTATTGAAAAATTAAAAGAAAAAGCGCGAAAAGGTGTGGAGATAAAATTGATTATTGACGCTTTAGGCAGTTTTGGTTTTGAGGAAAAAATAATGAAAGACATGCGCGAAGTGGGGATTGAGGTGATTTATTTCAATCCCGTTGAGTTGTCATTTTTTTGGCGCAAGGCGCGGCGATGGTTGGAGCGCAATCACCGCAAGATTTTGGTTATTGATGAAAAAGTCGGTTTTATAGGAGGTGTGAATGTTGAAAAACAATCTTTCAGCTGGTTTGATCTGCATGCGCGAGTGGAAGGGGCAATGGTAAGGCATTTGTTAAAATCATTCGCTCATTCATATTTGGCCGGCGGCGGTAGTTTGGAAAAAATAAAATCGCTTTTTTACATTCCATTAATTAAAGAAAAATATTGGCGTATTCTTTGGCACAAGCCGCGGGAGAATTTTTCCTCAGTTCGCAGTGTCTATTTGCGAGCCATCAAGCGTGCTCGCCATTCACTTACCATTGTTAATCCATATTTTTTACCTGATAAAGTTTTTTTGCAGGCCTTGATTGAAGCGCGTCAACGCGGAGTGAAAATTGATTTGATTTTACCAAAGCGCACTGATCTTTTTTTTCTTAATTACGCTGTGAGGGCTTATTGGAGTTTATTTGCCCGTATCGGTTTAAAAGTTTATTTGGTTAAAAAAATGATTCATGCCAAAGCAATGATGGTGGATGGGCACTGGGCCATGATTGGATCCAGTAATTTTGATTATCAGTCATTTTATCGCAATCACGAAACTAATTTGATTTTTACTGACAAAAGCATGATTGCTGATTTGAAAAAGATTTTTCATAATTGGAGAAAAAGTTCGCTTTTATTCAGGCCTTTGACTTGGGCCAAGCGACCAATCAGAGAAAAGTTTTTTGAATGGATTGGAAAAATTTTAGGGCCAATTTTGTAAATTATATTATGCCCCGTCTTCTTTTGCACACTTGTTGCGTTGTCTGCTCCGGTCATGTGCTGGATATTTTGCGTCGAGAATTTCAAGTTACCGCGTATTTTTATAATCCCAACATTGAACCGTTGGAAGAATATGAACGGCGGCGCGACACCACGCGAGCGCGATGTGAGGAAATTGGCCTGCCTTTTGTTGAAGGTTCGGCCGGCCACAATCATTGGGCCGAGGCGATTAAGGGTTTTGAAAACGAGCCGGAAGGCGGGGCGCGTTGTTTGGTTTGTTGGCGTCTGCGCTTGGAAGAAGCCGCGCGTTATGCCAAGGAAAACGGATTTGATTTTTTTGCCACGACACTGACCATGGGGCGCAATAAAAAAGCTGAAGTGATAAATCCTTTGGGCCAACAAGCAGGGGGTAAATATGGGGTGAAATTTTATGAGGCCGATTGGAAAAAAGCAGGTGGACAGGAAGTGGCCTATCAATTGGCCAAAGAACACAATTTTTATCGTCAAAACTATTGCGGGTGCTTATTTTCCAAGAGAAATAGCTCCATCTCTTGACAGGTTTTTACCTTGTGGATATAATGGTATTAGCACTCTATGGGTGCGAGTGCTAATAGCTATGGACAAGCGCCGAGAACAGCTTTTTAAGCAGATTGTAAAGATATATTTGACAACGGCCGAACCTGTTGGTTCTTTGTTTTTAGCTGATAAATTAGGCGATGTGTCTTCGGCCACTATTCGCAATGAAATGATGGCTTTGGAAGAAGATGGCTATATTTATCAGCCGCACATTTCGGCCGGACGCGTTCCAACTGCCAAGGGCTATAAATTTTTTGTGGATAATTTTGTGGACGCGGATAGACGGGATGAAAAAACAGATAAAAAGATTGCCGCGGCGGTTGAAAAATTTAAAGGCGATGAACAAGTAAAAGCGGCCGCGCGAGCTTCAGCAGAAATATCCCAAGAAGCGGTAATAGTGGCTTTTAGCCCTAATCAATTATATTTTACCGGACTTTCCAATTTATTTGCCAAGCCGGAATTTAGGGAACAAGTTATCGTCACTTCTGTTTCGCAAATTTTGGATCATTGCGAGGAAATGTTGCCGCGGGTCTTGGAGTTGATTGGCAATGGCAAGAAAGTTTTGATTGGCTCTGATAATCCGTTTGGCAAAATGTGCAGTTTTATCGCCGCGCCCATTCGCGACAATGGATTATTCGGAATTTTAGGCCCGATGCGAATGGATTATGAAAAAAATTTGGAATTAGTTAATTTTGTTAAAACATTATAAAATTTTTATGAGCGATGAACAAAAAAAAGAAGAAAAAGACGAGGGCGATAAAAAGCCAGCAGCTGAAGAAAAAACAGCCGAACAATTATCGGAAGATTATTTGAGCAATTGGAAGCGCGCTTTGGCTGATTATGATAATTTGAAGAGGGAAACAACTAAAGAAAAAGCGGAAATGGCGCAATTCGCGCAAGCAATGTCCGCGATGAATTTTATTGGAGTGTATGATAATTATAAAAAGGCCTTGGCGCATCGGCCGAACACAGCTGACAGCAAAGCCGTGGAGCAATGGCTGGTCGGCGTTGAATGTATTAAAAAACAATTTGTGGAAACATTAAAACAGTTGGGAATTGAGGAAATTAAAACCGTTGGCGAAAAATTTGATCCTGCACTGCACGAAGCAGTGGGCGAAGAAACTCTTGAGGGCGGAGGCGAGAGCGAGATTGTAAAAGAAATTGAAGGCGGGTATAAAATGGGTGAAAAAGTGATTAAGGCCGCAAAAGTGATTGTAAGCAAATAATAAAAAATTGTCATTTTAAAGGAGAGAGAAAAGTATTATCATTATGTCTATTATCAAATGGTCTCCGTTTCTCATGCCGTCATTAGCTGATGAAATGGACAAGATTTTTGAAGGGGGCTTGCCGTCAATGGTCGGCAATTCCGGTTTTACTCCGGCAATTGATGTGTATGAAACCAAAGACGCGGTGGTGGCGGAAACACCATTGGCAGGCATTGATCCAAAAGATGTGGAGGTGACAGTGCAAAATGGCGTATTGACTGTGAAGGGTGAAAGCAAAAAAGAATCGGAAGTGGATGAAAAAAATTATTATCGCAAAGAAGTGCGATCCGGTTCGTTTTATCGACAAGTGACTTTGCCAACCAAAGTGCAAGAAGACGGCGCCACCGCTGAATTTGAAAATGGAATGTTAAAGGTCATTATTCCCAAAATAGCTGAAATCAAGGCCAAAACAATCAAGGTGGAAGTGAAGAAAAAATAAATATACCCTGCAATTTATCCACTTGACATGACTGCGGGCGGTGTGCTATACTGTTAATAGCTAAAACCACCCGCTCTGCTCCCGCAAGGGAGTCCAGCGGGGTTTTAATTTTAAGTCAATTTTTTATGGACAAAGCAAGGAGAGCAATGATTTTTATTGATGGCAGTAATTTTTATTTCAAGATGAAATCATTGGAGATAAAAAATCTTTCAAAGTTCAAATACAGAGAGCTTTGTGAATATATCGCCGGCGAAAGATTAATAGCAACGGCGGGATATTATGTTGGTGTTGTTAGGGCAAAGTTTAGCGATGAAAAGGGTCAAAAGATGCGTCTGGCACAAAGAAAATTGTTTAACCATTTGCATAATCAGCAAGTCGTTGTTCACAATGGTTATTTAATGAAAAATGACGGCGTGTATCATGAAAAAGGCGTGGATGTAAAAATCGCGACTGATTTATTGGTTGGGGCTTATGAAAATTTGTATGATGACGCGATTGTGATTTCTTCTGATACGGATTTGTTGCCGGCTATGCAAAAAGTAAAAGAGTTGGGTAAAAACGTGGAATATGTTGGGTTTGGTCATCAGCCGGCGTTAGCGCTTCAAACCGCGGCGACCCGTTCAAGATTATTATTGATAGAGGAGTTGGAGAAGTTTGTGAGTAGAGAGTAGCGGATTATTATAAAAAATTTATACAGTCCAGTAGATGTACGAAAATTATTATATATGTCAGAAGAAATTAAAAGAGAAAGGCCAATACCCAGAAAAGAGTGGTATAAAAAATGGTGGATGAAATTTTTAGAGCATCCACTGGTCGCGACGATTGTCGGGACACTTGTTGCTAGCGTTGTTTTATTTTTGATAAGGAATTTGTTTTTTAATAATAGTTCGTTTGTTAATGATCAAACTCCTGTTAATAATGCAGCTTTGAGGGCGCATAATAATAGCCAAATCTATATTATGAATAGCGGAAGTATTACAACAAACGGGTTTAAACAAGCTGTCGATCTTGATAAAAATAGTACACTTTATTCAGAAGGAAAATTAAATTTTAATCATTGAGTTACTATGAAGAAATCAAGATGGTATTGGTTGATTGTTTTGGTGGTAATATTGATTTTAGGCGGTTTATTTTATTGGTATGAATGGAGGCCAATCAAAATAAGACAAGAATGTTTTAAGATTTCTCAAGTGTCATCTCAAAATATTACCGATATAAATTATAAAAATTGTTTAAGATGGAGCGGCTTAAAATATTAATTAATTTTAATTATAAAAAAATTCTATGTCCAAAGTATTAGGCATTGACCTCGGAACNNACCAATCCGGAAAATACGCTGTATTCAATCAAACGGTTGATCGGCCGTCATTGGGACGATGCTGAAGTTCAGCGCGATTTAAAAACCATGCCATATAAAATAATCAAGTCAGGCGAGGGTGTCAAGGTTTTGATGCAGGGCAAGGAATATAGTCCGCAAGAGATTTCAGCCATGATTTTGGGCAAGATGAAAGTTGATGCCGAAGAAAAATTGGGAGAAAAAATTACCGACGCCGTGATTACAGTGCCGGCATATTTTGACGACTCACAGCGCCAGGCCACCAAAGACGCCGGGCAGATCGCCGGTTTGAATGTTTTGCGTATTATCAACGAACCTACAGCAGCCGCGCTTGCTTATGGTTTTGACAAAAAAGTCAATCAAAAAATTGCGGTGTATGATTTGGGCGGCGGAACTTTTGATATTTCCATTTTAGATATTGCGGCTGACACTGTGCAGGTGCTGTCAACCAACGGTGACACGCATTTGGGCGGTGATGACTTTGACCAAGTAATAATGCAATGGATTTTGAGCGAGTTTAAAAAAGATCAGGGCATTGATTTGTCTAAAGATAATTTGGCTTTGCAAAGAATCAAAGAGGCGGCTGAAAAAGCCAAGATTGAATTGTCCACTGCTCAAGAAACTGAAATTAATCAGCCGTTTATCACATCAGGATCTGACGGTCCAAAACATTTGGTAATGAAAATGACTCGCGC
>DOQH01000001.1 GCA_003514455.1 Candidatus Magasanikiibacteriota bacterium | reverse complement strand
CTTGTAACTACCGCGCCTTTTAAAAGATCGGCTCTAAACTTTATTGGAATGGCTAGGCGGGATTTTTCATCAATTGTGTGTAAATATTCGCCAATAAACATATTTTTCTGATTTACCACTTATCCCCACCTATCTCCACCATACTCTAATTTTATCCCACTCCCAAACACCTGTCAACCACTGTTATCCACAGGCAATTTCGCCTATATGGCGAAAATATTAAAATTTAAAAAAGCGCGTGATCCAGAGATACGGACACGCGCGGTTGGGGGTTGGGCGGATGGCCTAGATATGGCCGACATGTCGACGCCAGACAACTGCAGCCGCCCGAGTTGGCGGGACAGCGCGGGGATGTGTCGCGTCATATTTCGCAAGTTTCTTCTTGCTGTCCCACATGGCCACCAGCTCGTCGGCCTTTGTGAGAGCGTAGATGAAAAATACAGCAAAGAAGAAAAATATCACTGCGGCCAGATATGCCTTTCCGGTTTGCGCGACCAAGATGATCGCAACGAACAACGCGATGGCTATCACCGCGCTGACACACAGAGCAGTTAGAACCGACTTTTTCTCTGAGGACATCTAGCACCCTCCTTCTTCCGTGCGGTGTTTTCCGCACATTTTGTTGCCACTATTATATCACAAAATCGAGTATTTGTCAATACCCGGCAACACAAATTTGGCTTAAATTAGCTAATATAGGGGTGTACCTATATCTTTTTTGCAGTCGCGGCGACAGTCCGCAGCAAAAAAAAGATATAGGCACACCCCGATTTACAACTCCACGATCATCCCATAATCCGGCAACACCACTTTCGCGCCTGTTTCCTTTTTCAGCCGCTTTTCAAGGGCTTTCATCCCTTCTTTTTCCCCATGCGTTAAAAATATCTTTCCCGGCGTCTTTTTCGCACCCTTCACCCACTCCACCAACTTATTCTGGTCGCCATGCGCGCTGTACGAACCAATGGCTTTTATTTCCGCTTTTACCTGCACTTCCTGTCCATAAATCCGAACTTTTTTTTCACCTTGCAAAAGCTTGCGACCCAAAGTATTTCCCGCCTGATACGCCACAATCAACAACATATTTTTATTATCCGACAAATATCGCAATAAATGGTGCTGAATTCGCCCGCCATTCATCATACCCGAGCCGGCAATGATAATTTTCGGCGGCGAAATATTATTGATTGATTTTGATTCTTCCGAAGTCCTCGTAATTTGCAATTGAGGAAATTTGAACAAATCATCTCCCCTGCCGACCAAATATCGCGCCGCTTCGTCAAAATATCGCGAATATTTTTTATAAACATCGGTCGCGTCAGCTGCCAATGGGCTATCCAAAAAAATCGGCACTGACGGTATCAAATCATTTTCCAAAAGATTATTAATTTCATAAAGCAATTCTTGAGTGCGCTCCAAAGAAAATGCCGGAATCATAAGCACCCCACCGCGCAACACAGCCCGGATAATCGCGTTTTGCAAAAGATAAATNNATCAATTTCCACCCAAGCCGATCCTAGAATATGACCGGCATCGCGCAGAGTAAAAAATAAATCCTGCGACAAGCTATGTTTTTTGTCATAATCCAACCCAACCATCTGTCTCCCCACCGCTTTCACATCATTTTCATCAAAAAGCATTTGATCCCCATACTTTTTTTGATTGTAGCGCATTATTTCCACAGCATCCAAAAGCATGAGCCGAGTCAAATCAACAGTTGCCAAATTGGCGTAAATCTTACCATTAAAACCTTCGTGCATTAATTTAGGCAAGCGGCCAATATGATCCAAATGAGCGTGAGTCACTATCACCGCATCAATTTCAGCAGGATTAAAAGAAAACGGCTCATAATTGCGTTTATCAATAAAATGACTGGTTTGCCACATACCGCAATCCACCAAATATTTTTTGCCATTATGCTCCAAAAGATGGCACGAACCTGTCACTTCCAAATCCGAGCCGCAAAATATTAATTTCATACACGCATATTATACCACAGGACACTTCTCATTTCACCATCTTTCTGCTACAATGTCATTTATGGATGACCAAATGGCACAACCCATTACTCCCGACACCAAACCGGCCTTGATTGAAGAGCCGCCGCTTAAAAACCAAAAATCCTGCTTGNNGGCTGGTTTTGGAGTGAGCCTGGCGCCCAACGGTTGGCCGCTCTGCCCAATAATTTCCCAACGGACATTCCTTTGTATAAATTTGAAGAACGTGCTGGAATTTATTATTTGCAAAGCATTGACAAAGATACGACCTTTCAACGGTTGGCGCGCGTACCAAAATTAACTCTCAATTATATTTTATTTAAAATAAATCCCGAGTTGGTGCCGGAAACAATCAATGAAAAAGGCGAAGTTGCAGTTGGCGAACGGATGAATTGGAACGAATTGGGAAATATCTTGCAAAAATCTCCGTCAAAAATATCACAAGACACAATTACCATCACTTGGGAAAAAATTGATGATAAAGAAATTGATGTCTACAAATTTTTTGAAAGAAATTTAAAAAAACAAGATTACACCGTGACAATGTTAAGCAAAAACACTGATTTGAATTTTCAAAAAGATCGAGTGGCAGGCCGACTGACCATTGCCAAATCCGATGAGCAACAAAACGCGATTGATTTTTCACTGCGCGTGGATTATCCAGCAACCCAATGATTTACAAATTTCTTAATAATCAATCCAAAACCATTACAGGAGCCGCGATCATTTTGGGAGCGGCTTCTTTGGCTTCGCGGCTGTTGGGGCTGATTCGCGATCGCGTGTTAGCTCACTATTTTGGAGCCGGGCCGGTGATGGATTCCTACTACGCCGCTTTTAAAATTCCCGACTTGCTCTATACTCTTTCAATTATCGGCGCGCTCTCGGCCGGATTCATTCCCATTTTCACCAAAATTTATTTACAATCTGGCGAGGACAAAAAAGAAGCGTGGAAATTAATCAGCAACACAATAAATATTCTGGCAGTGGCTTTGGCAGCCATCTCTTTTATTTTAATTTTTGTCGCTCCATGGCTCGTGCCATTGATAGCGCCCGGGTTTGATGGAGAAAAAAAAGAAATGACAATTATTTTCACGCGTATTATGCTTTTGAGTCCAATATTGCTTGGACTCTCGGCAGTGGTTGGCGGGGTTTTGCAATCACTTAAAAATTTTTTCATTTATTCTTTATCGCCAATTTTTTATAATGTGGGAATTATTATCGGCGCTGTGGCGCTTGTGCCTCTTTTCGGATACAAAGGGCTGGCCATGGGCGTAATTTTAGGCGCGTTTCTGCACTTGCTGATTCAACTTCCATCTTTGTGGCGCGCCGGATTCAGATATTCCCCTATTTTTAATTGGCGCGACCAAAATTTTTTAATGATAATCCGACTGATGATTCCGCGCACTCTGGGACTAGCGGCATTGCAATTAAATATGGTGTTTATCACCGCGATTGCCTCCACTCTGTCAGCCGGCGCCGTGACTATTTTTAATTATGCCTACAATCTGCAATCATTTTCTTTGGGTGTTGTTGGCGTGTCTTTCGCGGTCGCCGCTCTGCCCACTCTTTCGGCTTTGGCAGCTGAAAAAAACTGGCCGGGCATGATTAAAGATATTTCTTCCGTGGCGCGGCAAATTTTATTTTTCATTATTCCTNNTGGCCTTGGCGTTTACATTGGCCTGGATTTTAAACACAGCGTTGTTTTGGATTGCTTTGCGTTTTCGACTGGGTTCATTGGATGAAGAAAATGTTTTGCGAGCGGTGTACAAAATGTCCGTTGCCGCGTTGTTAATGGGTTTGGCAATTCAAGGATTAAAATATGTAATCGCTCCAATTGTGAACATGGAAACATTTTTGGGAATTTTTGCGCAAGGCGCTTTGGCCGGACTGGGCGGATTAGCGGTTTACGCGATAGCCGGACTGGCTTTGCGCAGTCATGAAATGTGTGTGTTTATTGAAACAATAAAAAAACGGCTGGTACGCCGCGCCAACTTGCCGAGAGATGTGTCTGGGATTGGAGAGGTATGATGAACAACATCCGCAACTTTTGCATTATCGCTCACATTGACCATGGCAAATCCACCTTGGCCGATCGTCTTTTGGAATTTACAGGCACTGTTGCCAAACGCGAAATGAAAGCTCAATTATTGGATTCAATGGATTTGGAACGCGAACGCGGCATCACCATTAAATTGACGCCGGTGAGAATGGAATACAACGGTTATATTCTCAATCTGATTGACACTCCCGGGCATGTGGATTTTAATTACGAGGTCTCCCGCTCTCTTGCCGCAGTTGAGGGCGCAATTCTTTTGGTTGACGCGTCGCAAGGTGTGCAGGCGCAAACAATTGGCAATCTTTATTTGGCTTTGGAGCAAAATTTAAAAATAATTCCGGTGATTAATAAAATTGATTTGCCAAATGCGCGATTAGAACAAACCGAGAATGAAATAATAAATTTATTGGGTTGCGAGAAAAAAGATATTTTGCGAGTGTCGGCCAAAACCGGCGAGGGCGTAAGTGAAATTATCGCGACTGTTATTGAACTGGTACCACTGCCAAAAAATGACGCCGGGAAACCACTGCGCGCTTTGATTTTTGATTCCATTTATGATGACTATCGCGGGGTCGTGGCCTACTGCCGCGTGGTTGACGGAGAAATCAAAGCCGGAGACAAAATGTTTTTAATGGCAACCGGTCTGACCAGCGAAGTATTGGAAGTGGGATATTTCAAACCAAAATACAATGTCAGTAAAAAAATAGCAACCGGAGAAATCGGGTACATTGTGACAGGATTAAAAAATATTGAAGGATGCCGCGTTGGCGACACAATTACATCTGTGGGTGCGCAAGTGGAACAGCTTGCCGGCTACAAAGAGGTGAACCCAATGGTTTTCGCCGGCATTTTCTGCCAAACAGGCGCTGACTATGAACACTTGCGACAAGGTATTTTAAAATTAAAACTTAGCGATTCGTCTTTGATTTTTGAGCCGGAACAATCAAGTGTTTTGGGCTTTGGTTTTCGTTGCGGATTTTTAGGTCTGTTACATCTGGATATTTTTCAAGAAAGAATCAAACGCGAATACAAACTGCCGATTATAGTCACAGTGCCGTCAGTGGCTTACCGCGTGACCAAGACCTCGGGTGAATCAAAAATCATTAAAAGCCCGGCCGAGTGGCCGGATCCTTCGCAGATTAAAAAAACCGAAGAGCCCTGGGTCAAAGCCGATATTGTCACGCCAAAAGAATTTATCGGCCAAATTATGGCTCTGGCAGAAGCAAAACACGGAATTTACCAAAACACCGAGTATCTCAATGCCGAGCGCGCCATTTTGCATTATCACATTCCACTTTCCTCAATTCTCGTAGATTTTTACGACCGGTTGAAAAGCGCGTCATCCGGCTATGCTTCACTAAATTATGAATTGTCTGATTACAAAGAAGCGGACATCGTGAAATTAAATGTTTTTGTGGCTGAAGAAGATCAGGAGGCCTTGGCATCGCTTGTGTATCGGGATGAAACCTATCGCGCGGGACGGCAAATTACGGAAAAATTAAAAGAAAGTTTGCCGCGCCAAATGTTTGAAATTAAAATTCAGGCGGCGGTGGGCGGAAAAATTATCGCGTCCGAAAGGATTCCGGCCATGCGTAAAGATGTTCTTGCCAAAATGAGCGGTGGTGATTGGACGCGCAAGTCAAAATTATTGCAAAAACAAAAAAAAGGCAAAGCGAGAATGAAAGCGGCCGGACATGTGCAAATTCCAACCGAAACATATTTGGCAATTTTGAAAAAATAATATAGCGAAGCGGGGAATCTTTTTGTCATTCCGACTACACCTTTGTCATTCCGAGCGAAGCGAGGAATCTTTGGGAAACGACTGACAAAATAGAAAAAAGGTCCTTATGAAATATTACGTTTATATCATGAGCAGTTTCCGCAAAATATTATATATCGGCGTCACAAATAATCTGAAAAGGCGTGTCTATGAGCATCAAGCAGGTCTAGTTCCTGGTTTCACTCAAAAATATCAAATAAAATTGCTAGTATATTTTGAAGAATACAACAATATAAATCAAGCGATAGAAAGAGAAAAAACAATCAAGAGCTGGCGACGAGAAAAGAAACTGAATTTGATTTATACGCTCAATCCTTATTGGGACGATCTATCAAAAAAGTTTGGTTTCACATAGATCCCTCGCTTCGCTCGGGATGACATTTAAAAAATTCGTAATGACCAAATTTTATGAAAAGAAAAACAATAGTTAAAATTTTCTGGATTTTTGTAAGCGCGATGACAATTTTGGGAATGGTGGTATGGACAATAGCGCCGGCATTGTAAAATTTTTGAAATAAAAAAAGGCGCATCCTAGAAGAGGATGCGCTGTTCGAATAGGTCAGAACAGATGGAGGAACAGATATTTCCTCCGGTTCCACGGGTCAGTCAGGCCGACGTTGTCGTTGACGTCCTACCCGAGGATCTTGGCCGCCGTGCCCGTCGCTCTTCCAATGGCGAGGTGCTTGGCCTGGCCGGTCGCGCCGATGTTGCACACAAAAGCCTTTTGGTTGACGGCGAACATCGCCGTCCCGTCTCTGATCCTGGTCCTGGTGCCGTACATGGTACCTCCTGTTGTTGGTTACGCAGCCTTACTGGGTAGCCGCAAACCCTTGCCGCACAGGCGGCATGTTGAACACATAATAACACACACACACACAC
>DOQH01000038.1:37069-59434 GCA_003514455.1 Candidatus Magasanikiibacteriota bacterium | reverse complement strand
AAAATTCATCCGTAATCTTTTAAAGATTAATGGGCATATCACAAAAAGTGTCAACAGTTCGGTTTATCAATTAAAATATGCAAAAGCAGAGTCCTTGAAATTATTGCCCAAATTATACTACGATTCTAAAGTTGTTTGCCTGTCTCGTAAGCTCTTGAAAATTAATAAGGCATTGGGTATAATCGGGAAGAAGATAAAATGAATTTGCCCGGGTGCTGTAATTGGTAGCCAGGCCAGCTTGAGGTGCTGGTGTCCGTAAGGACGTGGAGGTTCAAGTCCTCTCCCGGGCATTTCTCCCTTTTATTTTTTTGTTCTTTTGGTATAATACATTCATATGCAGTTATTTTGGTTAATTGGCGTCGGATCGGGGTTTTTAATAATCTGGAAATCCGAATGGCTTTATCAGAATTTTGGCACCGTGGCCTGGGCAGAAGAGCATCTTGGGACTGAAGGTGGCAGTCGTTTGTTTTATAAACTATTTGGCTTGGTGTTGATTTTTATTTCTTTTTTAGGAGTTAGCGGACTTTTGGGCGGGATGATTTTAGGAATTTTTGGCGGAATGTTTAAAGGAATGGTGAGATAATATGTTAGAAATTACCGGCGGCAACAAATTAATCGATCCGGAATTTATTTTGAAAAAAGCTGGCGTGCAGGAAAAAATGTTCGTGGCTGATTTGGGTTGCGGGGCTGTGGGGCATTATGTTTTTCCAGCCGCCAAAATGGTTGGTAAAGAAGGAAAAGTCTACGCTGTTGACATTTTGAAGTCGGTGTTGGAAAATATTGAAAAGCGGGCGAATTTGGAAAATTTGAACAATATTATTACTGTTTGGAGCGATTTGGAACGGTATGGCGCCGCGAAAATAGCGAGCGGGAGTATTAACGCGGCTTGTTTGTTAAATACTTTGTTTCAGATAAAAGACAAAAGTATGGCAATGAAAGAGGCGACGCGACTTTTAAAAGTTGGCGGTAAATTGGTAGTAGTTGATTGGCTGATGACTGACGCGCCGTTTGGCCCGCCGATTGAGGGACGGGTTGATCATGCTTGGGTGGAATCAGAGGCGGATAGATTGGGTTTGCGCCTGCTTAATC
Organism: Candidatus Magasanikiibacteriota bacterium; assembly: GCA_003514455.1. Classification (GTDB taxonomy): domain Bacteria; phylum Patescibacteriota; class Patescibacteriia; order Magasanikbacterales; family UBA10003; genus UBA10003. Next base: position 58,345 of record DOQH01000038.1, on the reverse strand, counting down.
GTTTCAGCGCCGGCAGATATCATTACGGATTAGTATTTGAAAAATAAAGTTATGTATTCAATAAAAAATATTCTTAATTTGCGTTATTGGTTTTCAGAACCGCCATATCAAAATCTTTTGGCAATGAAAATTGCTTTGATTTTTTTTGTGATAATGCTCGTGGCCGGGGTAGTGCTCGCGATTTTGTCGCAAAAAGAAAAATTTAGTGTTTATATTAAACGGCTTTTTGCAAAAATCGCTTCGTTGTTGGGCTGGATGGGCGCACTAGCTTTTGTTTTGTTATTTTTTCGTTATGAAGCGACTCCGTTTTTGGCCCGTAGATTTTGGTATGGATTTTGGCTGGTTGGTTTAATTGTCTGGGTCGTTTATATTTTGCGTTATTGGTATAAACAAGTGCCACTGAAAAGGCAGCGGCAAGCCGAGAAAGAGCGGTTGAGAAAATATTTGCCCTAATGAACAATAGGCAGTTAGGTCAATATGGAGAAAAGATCGCGGCGCAATTTTTAGAGCGCCGCGATTTTAATATTGTTTTTCGCAATTTTCAAACGCGTTGGGGAGAAATTGATTTAGTCGCAGAAAAAGCCGGTCGTTTGCATTTTGTGGAAGTGAAAACTCGTTCAGGCATTGATTACGGAGCTGGGGAGGAGGCCATCGGTCGTTTAAAGCAACAGCGTCTGCTTGGCGCGGCTAAAATGTACATTGCCAAGTTTCAGCCAAGTGAAAAATTTTATCAAATTGATTCTATCAGCTTATTACTTAATAAGGTGCAAAAAACAGCTAAAATAAGATATTTAGAGAATATTGTTTCAGAGGGTTGATTTTTTTGTGACTTTTTTGCCATTTTAGTGTAAAATATAAATAGGATAATTTAAACTTAAACAAATTTTATGTCAAAAAAGACATACGCAATTTTTTTAACACTGGCTGTTTTGGCGTTTTTGAGCTTTGCATTGCCAGTGCAGGCAACGAATTGGGTTTTGGGCAGTTCTGGTTCAACGGCAGTATTGCTTAATATGGATATGCTGGATCATAAATTCGGTTTGGCTGTAGGTGGTCTGGGAACAGTTTTAAAAACCACTGATGGAGGAAATAGTTGGACTTCAGTTGGTGGCCTGTCTTCTTCTGTGAATCTTTATGATGTTGACGTTGTTGATCAGAATACTGCGTGGGCCGTTGGCCTTCAAGGAAGTTCCGGTATAGTTTTGAAAACTACAAATGGAGGCAATACATGGGTTATGCAATTTCCACAAACACCGGCGGATATTCCAAAACTTAATTCTGTTTTTTTCTTTGATACTTTTACCGGTTTTGCTGTTGGGCTAAGCGGTACTATTTGGCAAACAACTGATGGCGGTACAAATTGGGTGGAAAAAAATTCAGGGACAAGTCAAGATTTTAATAGCGTAACCGGTGGAGTGATTTTTGGATCTGTGGTTACACGAGCTGTGTGGGCGGTTGGACAAAGTGGAGCTATTTTACGTAGTATACAGTTGACACCAAGCTCAAGCTGGACAACTTGGGCGGCACAGTCAGCACCTACAATTTTGACATTGGCTGATGTGAGTGTTTTTGCTTCTTCTGCTACGCATTTGTCTCTTTTGGCCACTGGTATAGGCGGCATCATTTTGCGCACAACTGATAGCGGCGCCACTTGGACTAAGATCACTTCACCTGTTACCACTAACAGTTTGGTATCGGCTAAATTAGCAGGATCCCAAGGATTTATTGTTGGCAGTGGCGGCGTAATTTTAAAAACTATTGATTCCGGCGCTAGTTGGGCCAGCATTTCTTCACCAACGACAAATATATTATATGGTCTTTCGGCTCAAAATTCAGGATCATATTTAACCGCAGTGGCTGTTGGTTTGGATGGAACTATAGTGCGTTATGAAGAAATTCCGCCCAGTCAGCCATCTTCCGTGCAGAAAACTACGGCTATTGGCGATAACACCCCAACAATGCAGTGGGGTACATCCTTTGACAACCCAGGTGATGGTTTTATTGGCACTGGCATTGCCAAATATGAGTTTCAGAATGATGGATTGTCTTTTGTTAATGCCGGTTTAAATACCAGTGTAAATATTCAATCGGCACAGGCAGACGGTTCGCACACTTTCGCGGTTCGCGCTGTTGATGCTGCTGGTAATACCGGTTCTTTAAATACTCTTTCTTACACCATTGACACCACTGCTCCAGCCGTCGGCGCGGTTACGCCTGTTGCTGTTACAGCCGGCTCTGCCCAAACTTTTTCAGCCACCTATTCTGATACTGTTGGGGTGACTAATTGCTGGTTTTATGTTAATGATGCGCTCCAAGGAACTATGAGTTTGAGTGGCACCACATCCGGATCAGCCAGTAAGTCGCACACTTTCTCTTCAGCCGGCAGTTATTCCGTGAAGGTAGGTTGCAATGACGGTAATTATGACGGTTGGGGAACACCAATTACTGTAGTTGTTTCAGCGGCGGCCGTTCCTGATACTACGGCACCAGACACAACTATCTCCAATAAACCATCGTCTAGTACTACCAACATTTCGGCAACTTTTGGGTTTTCTGCCAACGAATCAGCTACTTTTGATTGCAAATTAGACACCAATGTATTTTTTTCTTGCGTAAGTCCTGCCAACTACAGTAATTTGTCATCCGGCAGTCATACTTTTCAAGTGCGCGCTATTGATGCGGCCGGTAATGTTGATGCTACTCCGGATTCCTACACTTGGACAATTACTGGCAACGCCATTGGCGATACGGTAGCTCCTTCGGTCGGCTCTGTTACTCCGGCCACAGCAGTAGCAACTTATTCTCAATCATTCACCGCTTCCTTTTCCGATTCTGTTGGCGTGGTATCCTGCAATTTGTATGTTGATAGTATTGACCAAGGTCTGATGACTCTGGCTGGGACCACTTCTGGCAGCGCCAGTCGTGAGTATTCTTTTTCTAGCGCCACTAGCCATACTTTGCAGGCGCGCTGTTCTGACGCGGCCGGCAATGTTGGTTTGGGCGCTTTGACCACCGTGTCCGTATCCGCAGCGCCGGCAGTAGCGGCCGACACCGCAGCGCCATCAACACCTCCGGGTTTGCAAAAAATCAGCAATGAGGCAGACGCAACTCCAACTTTTGCTTGGAACGCCACGAGCGACAATATCGGTGTCACTTCATATTTGATCCAGATTGATAATGGCTCTTTGATTGATAATGGCGGCTCCACTAGCTATACTATTCCCAGTAATTTAGCCAACGGTACGCACTCATTCAAGGTCTTGGCCAAAGACGCGGCCGGCAACACTAGTCCAACCAGTTCTTTCACTTTTACTGTCAATGCCAGCACGGTCGCTGTTTCCTGCCCGCTAACAATGGAAAAGGCCTACAAAAGCTCCGCTTCCAAAGCCGTCTACTATATTACTACTGACTGCACTAAGCGGCCGTTTAAAAATGGTTCGTCTTTTTTCACCTATTTTGATTCCTGGTCTGAAGTAATTACCACTACGCAAACAATTTTAAATTCAATTGCCAATGACCAACTCGGATTTACTCCGGCCGGACCAAAATACGACCCCAAATACGGCGCGTTGGTGAAAATTGTCACTGACCCAAAAGTGTATTTGCTTTTGGGCACGGAAAAATATTGGATTATTTCCGAATCGGTTTTCACCGGCTTGAAATATGATTGGAAATGGATTGAAGATGTTGACCCGGGCTTGCTCAATAAATATTCTATTGGCTCGGAAATCACTTACACCGACCACCACCCGAATTATACCATTATCAAATATGCCGGTTTTGCCAATACTTATCGCTTGGAGCCGGATCCTGATGATTATTCCAAACAAGTGAAGCGGTGGATTAAAAATGAAAAGGTTTTTAATGCTTTGAAATTTCGCTGGGACAGAATAGTCACCGTGCCCGCGAGCGAAGTGTATAAAGACGGGAAAATAATGGATGAAAGCGAAGTGAATCTTTAAATCGTTTTAACTCATAAATCATATGAAAAGATATTTGCGAAAGATATTGATGGTGATGACGGTTTTTGGTTTATTCGCAGCTCAAAATGTCTCAGCCGCGTCGACCAAACCAGCGCCGAAGTATTTAAACATTACGACTGGCAATCCACAAGTGATGAAGAATGATAAATTTTTTGTCAGTATAAATTTATCAAACGCCAATAAAAATCAAAAGACGGAAATAAAAATGGACGGCCAAGTAATTAAAACCTGCGGTGTTGTTTACACTTGCAAAGGTGAGATAGGCCCTTTTGCCGATGAACAAATCGGCGAACATTTTTTTTCTTTCTTAATAACCGGTAAGAACGGAATTACGACCGAGCCATGGGGCAAATTTGAAGTGGTTGATGGAGACAAAGATCAGTATGGNNACTTTTTCTTTCACAGTTAAAGCGCCTAATGGCGATTTGATTGAATTGGGCGGCAGTTTTTGGATAGTGGACAAGGGACAGGTGATGCCGTCACCGGTTGAAGCGTTTTAAAGTTGACAGATTTGGATGGATGTGATATAATATAAAAAGAATCAGTTTATTAAACTGGTTCTTTTTTATTAACTAATGTATAATAAACACATATATGGCGTCACCAATAACACAGGCAATCAAGCAAATTTGTGAAGAAAAAAATCTCTCTTACGAGGCGGTTTTGGAAACCGTACAAACAGCTTTGGCCGCGGCTTATCGCAAAGATTTTGGCGAGAAAAATCAAAATGTGCAAGTGGAATTTAATCCGGAAACCGGCGAAATGAAGGCCTTTGATGTGAAGACGGTGGTGGAAGATGTTGATTTGGAAGCCGAGACAGTTGAATGGGAAAAAGTAAAAGCCGAGCACGATGAATTGGTTAAAAAAGCGGAAGAAAAGGGCGAATCAATGCCTGAACCGTTGGTTTTTAAAAGATTTAATCCCAAGACCGAGTGGATGATTTCTGAAGCCAAAATTGAATATCCCAAAGCAAAAATTGATGAAGTTTTTCGCAGACCATTGGAAATCCCAACGGCTTTTGGCCGCATGGCGGCGCAAACAGCCAAGCAAGTGATTATTCAGAAATTGCGCGAAGCCGAGCGGGATATGGTTTATCAGGAATTCAAGGGTCGGGAGGGTGAATTGTTGGTGGGCACAGTTGGTCGGCGCGAAGGCCGTTTGGTGTTGGTTGATGTTGGCAAAGCCACGGCGGTTTTGCCGCCGGAAGAACAGATTGAAATGGAGCGCTATAATCCAGGCAGTAAAATCAAGGTTTATGTGTTGGGCGTGAATTTGACTCAGCGCGGTTCAGAAATTCGTGTTTCTCGCACGCATTCGGAAATGGTGAAAAAGATTTTTGAAACGGAAATTCCGGAAGTTGCCAGCGGCTCTGTGGAAATTAAAGGCATTGCTCGCGATGCCGGCAGCCGTTCCAAAGTGGCTGTGTTTGCGAAAGAAGAAAACATTGACCCGATTGGTTCTTGTATTGGTCAGCGCGGCAGCAGAATTCAGACAATTATTTCTGAATTGGGCGGGGAAAAAATTGATATTATCGCTTTTGACGAAAATCAGGAAAAATATATCGCGAACGCTTTGTCTCCGGCCAAAGTATTGTCCGTGAATTTTCACGAAGAATCCAAATCCGCGATGGTGCAAGTAGTGCCGGATCAATATTCATTGGCTATCGGCCGCGGCGGGCAGAATGTGCATTTGGCGTCGCGTTTAACCGGTTGGCAGGTAATGGTGGAGCAAGTGGGCGGGGGTGTGGAAGCGGCGGTTGAAACGCCAGCTGCCGAGGCGGTGTTGGTTGAACCAGTCGCAACGGAAAAAATAGAATCGGAAATTAAAGAAGAAACAAAATCAAACGAAACAAAAATAGTTGAATAATAAATTATGTTTTCTCAAATTTTTTACGCTGTTCTTTATCAGCCATTGCTAAATATCTTAGTTTTTTTCTATAATATTATTCCCGGTCATGATTTTGGCGTGGCTATTATTATTTTGACTATCATTATCAGATTGATACTTTGGCCATTGTCCAAAAAAGCCATTGCCGGACAGAAAGCCATGTCCACGCTTCAGCCGAAAATTAAAGAATTGCAGATAAAATTTAAAGACAATAAGCAGGAATTGGCCAAAGCCACCATGGAATTGTATAAAAATGAAAAAGTTAATCCATTGGCGTCTTGCTTGCCGATGCTCGTACAGCTGCCCATTTTGATTGCTTTGTATTGGGTGTTGATGGCAGTTTTGAAATCGGAAAAATTTGATTTGCTCTATCCTTTTATTCAAAATCCGGGCACGATAAAAACCATGGCGTTTGGTTTTTTAAATTTGGCTGATAAGAGTTGGGTGTTGGCAATTCTAGCCGGCGCGGCTCAATATTGGCAGACCAAGATGTTGCCAATGACTCCGCCGGTGGTGAAAGGTGAAGGCAGTAAAGATGAGGGCATGGCAGTGATGATGAATAAACAAATGCTCTATATGATGCCTGTGATGACCGTGTTTATCGGCGGCACTCTGCCAGGTGGGCTGACTTTTTATTGGCTAATTACGACTTTAGCCACCGGATTTCAACAGTGGCTGATGTTTAAAAAAAAGTAAGCGAAGCTTGCGATATGTTATTGCAGTTTTCCAAATTAAAAAATTTGCCTGTTTTTACGCAAAGCGGAATTAAACTTGGCCAAATTTTTGATATTGAGATTGATTTGGATTCGCAATCCATTCTCCGTTATGTTGTAAAGCGGGGGATTGTGAGTCGCGAGACATTATTGATTCATCGCGGTCAGGTGGTTGTTATTACCGATGAAAAAATAATAGTGGAAGACGCGGTGGTGAAAGATGGCCGGACAATGAAAATAAAAGAGGCGGTGGTTCAGCCGGCCACGGGCATTTCCGCTCGCGAATGATATGGATACAGGCGCGGCAATCAAGACAACTTTGGCATTTTTTGAGCTTTTCAAACATCCTTTGACCAGTTTTGAATTATACAAATTGCTTTACGGCGGAAAAAAAAATAAGTTGTCGGAAATTATTGTACAGGCGCGGCAAGCCGAAATTCAAGAAGCCAATGGCTTCTTTTTTTTATCTTCCGGTTCATCTGATTCACATTTAGAGCGTCAAGATCGCGCGATTAGCAATGACAGAAAATTTGTTTTGGCTCGCCGCGCCGCGCGACTGATCAGTTGGGTGCCATTCACGCGATTAGTCGCGGTGTGCAATACTTTAAGTTTTGAAGCGGCTGAAAAGTGGAGCGATATTGATTTTTTCATTGTAGCGAATCCAGGAAGGGTTTGGCTGGTAAGGTTTTTAACAACAGTTATTTTTACTGTTTTTGGATTGCGTCGTCACGGCCGTCGAATTGCAGATAAAATTTGTTTGAGTTTTTTTGTCAGTGAAGATAATTTAGATTTGAAAAAAATAGCTTTATTGACCGATGACCATGGAAATCCAGATATTTATTTGATTTATTGGATTGCCAATTTGGTTCCTTTGATAAATAGGGAAAAAACTTTGGAGAAATTTTGGCAAGCCAACGATTGGGCTTTTGAGTATTTGGCTAATTTCGATTGGCGCGAAAAAGTCAAAAATTCGCATGAAATAAACACTGCGCGCGCGCTTGATTTGGCGCGCGATTTTTTTGAGCGATGTTTAGACGGTTGGCATGGCGACAGTTTGGAAAAGTTTTTAAAAAAGATACAATTATTTAAAATTCTTCGCAACAAACAGAGCAGATATTTTGCCAATGGCACGGCAGTGGTGGTAAATGATAAAATGTTGAAATTTCACGAGGAAGACAGAAGGGAATTTTTTAGAAATAAATGGAGAGAAATATGCGTTGGATTGAATATTTAATTTATTTTTTTCTTTTTATTATTCCGTGGCAAACGCGGCTTATTTTGCGTCACGGTGTTTTGAATGGCGGTAATTGGGAGTATGGAATCGTGGGGATTCATGGAACGGAGATTTTGCTGTTGGTGATTGTTTTGTTGCTTGGATTGTGGAATTTGTCATCAATGGCATGCCCATTTCTTTTTTGCAGTCGCGGCGATGAGTCCTCGGCAAAAAAAAGAAATTGGCACGCCAGTCGCTCAATCTATTGTTTAATCACAATTTTATTTATTATTTTAGTTGTTTCAGTTTTATCGGCCGCCAACCGTCTCATCGCAATCCAACAATTCATCCACATTATTGAAGCCATTGTTATTTTTATATTTTTAACTAAATTGCCGATTGATCGCGTCAAAGCCACTTATGCGTTTTTATTAGGACTCGCTTTGCAAGCAATTTTAGGGATTTATCAATTTTTAACTCAGTCAACCTTCGCTTTGCAATGGCTCGGCTTGACACTGCACGACTCAACTATCGGCGGAGTGTCAGTTTTGGAAAATTCAGTCGGCCGTTGGTTGCGAGCGTACGGCGGTTTGCCGCACCCCAATGTTTTTGGAGGATATATGGCTATTGGTGTTTTTTTGGTTGCTGTTTTGTTAACTCACAATTTAATAAATAAGAAAGTGCGGATTTTTTTGTTGATTGTCAATTGTTTATTTTTAACCGGATTGTTTTTTTCTTTTTCTCGCTCGGCATGGCTGGGCTTGATTGTCAGTTTAGCGTTTTTTGGGTTCTTTAATCATCGGCGATTTATTTCAAATGGAAGCTGGCGGTTATTTTTTTTATCCGGTGTTGTTTTACTTGTAATCCTTTCTTTTTTTTACGCTCCATTGTTGAAAAATCGGATTTCAGGCGAAGGCCGATTGGAGACGAAGGCAGTGGAGGAGAGGGTCGGTGGCTACGGCGAGGCCCGGCAGTTATTCAAAAAATACCCTATACGAGGAGTTGGATTGGGAAATTACACTTTGGCTGTGCGCGATGATTTGGATTCATCGCGGCCGGTTTGGGTCTATCAGCCGGCGCATAATGTTTTTTTGTTGATTTCCGTAGAGTTGGGCATAGTCGGAGTTTTAATGATTTTATTTTGTTTTTATTTTATCATGCGGCATTTTAGCCGTAATTTATCGTCGTTGTTTGCGTTATTTTTCATTTTGGCCATTTTTGACCACTATTTGTGGTCGCTTTACAGCGGATTGATGCTGGTTGGAGTAGGTGTCGGGCTATTGACAATAATGACGAGAGATGACAGAGTGGAGACAACCATGGAGGATAAAACATGTTGATGTTAACTAGGAAACCCGGCGAAACAATTCTGATCGGAGTCGACATCAAAATAACTATTTGCGAAGTGCGCGGCAAGGGCGTCAAACTGGGAATTGACGCGCCGCCGCGATTGCGTGTCTTGCGCGGCGAATTGGATATTTATGATGCAATAATTATCGCGAATAAGCCGGAAACCGGTCAACAACCACCTTGATTAAGCAGTTTCATTCTCGCGGTCGGCGCCCTGTTTGAAAAGACGGGGCTTTTTTATTTGCTTGCATTGTGGATAAGTATGTTGACAGAACAAAAAGGGATGTGGTAAGTTGGTATTTACCCCCACCTAGGGTGTGGGTCTAAATCAATAAAAAATTAATATGATTTCACCTCAAAAAGAAAAAACGCGGATTAGTTTTAAAAAAGCTCACAGTTTGTTGGCTAAAATCATTGCTATGGTTGAATCCGGTGAGTATTGTATTAATATTATGCAGCAAAATTTGGCTGTTATTGGGCTTTTAAAATCAGCTCATCAAATGCTCATGGAAAATCATCTTAATTCTTGTTTTAAAAAAGCCGTGGCTTCCAATAACACCAAGCGTCAACAGGAAATGGTAGAAGAAATTCTCAAGGTCTCCAATCTTTTAAATAAATAAATATGCAGCAGAAAATTTTTTACATTCATGGAATGCACTGTGCTTCGTGCGAGATATTGATTGAAAAAAAGTTGCTGGCCATCTATGGCGTTAAAGCTGTGGACGCTTCCACTGCCAAAGGGCAGGTGGTGGTTGAATTTGACGGTTCATTGCCTGGTGTGGAAAAATTGAATAAAATGTTCAGAGAAGAAAAATATATTTTTTATGAGTTGCCAACAGTTGATAAAGAAACTGCCAATAGTTTTAAAATTTGGTTTTTGGTCGGTTTGATTATTATATTTTTTTTGTATTTTAATAAATTAGGATTAAATTCTTGGATTAGCGTCAACGCGGATTCATCTCTGCCGGCTTTTTTCTTTTTTGGATTATTAGCCGGTCTTTCTTCCTGCGCCGCTTTAGTCGGAGGATTGATTTTATCAATGTCCAAACAGTGGGCATCGCTTTACCAAAAAGGAACTGAGGACTCAAATAAAACACAGCCGCACGTTTTATTTAATTTGGGTCGTTTAATTTCTTATACGATTTTGGGAGCGATTTTGGGCAGCCTTGGCAGTGGTATAAAAATTTCATCCAATTTCAGTTCATTTTTAGTTTTAGCCGTTTCTTTTTTAATGTTTTTGTTGGCTTTGCAAATGCTTGGCGTACAAGCTCTGCGGCGATTTCAAATTACTGTTCCAAAATTTATAACTCGCCGCGTGGCTGATGAAACAAAATTTCAAGGCCGTCAGATGCCTTTTATTTTAGGCGCTCTGACTTTTTTTCTGCCGTGCGGTTTCACTATTGTAGCGCAAGGGTCGGCTTTGATTTCCGGCAGCGCCTGGCATGGCAGTCTTATTATGTTTTTTTTCGCTTTAGGAACTTTGCCCGTGCTTTTGCTGATCGGCTCTTCCAGCATGAAATTCGTTTCCCGACCGCACTTGTCCAACACTTTTTTAAAGGCAGCGGGGGCTTTGGTTCTATTTTTTTCTCTTTTTAACATTAATGCCCAGCTTAACGCCTTGGGATGGTCGAGTTTTTCAGATTTGACTAAAAACAATCCAACATCAGCTGAGAACAATCAAGAATCGGGTTTGCCGCCAATTATTAATGGCAAGCAAATTGTCAAAATGACGGCCTCTTCGCGTGGATATAATCCCGATTACATTAAAGTTCGCGCGGGCGTGCCTGTGCGCTGGGAGATCGAGGACATCGGAACCGGCGGCTGTACAGGAGCGATTATTTCGCGTTCTCTTTTTTCCGGTTCAATTGATTTAACTCCCGGGGAAACCAGCATTAAAGAATTTACTCCAACCAAAATCGGGAAATTTAAATTCAGTTGTTGGATGGGCATGGTTAATGGTTTTTTTGAAGTGGTTAATTAAGTAATATTTATATGACTAAAATAAAAACACAAAATTTTATTATTTCCGGCATGCATTGCGCCAGCTGCGCTTTGATTATCGAAGACATTTTAAAAAAGTTGTCATTTGTCTCTGCGGTTCAAGTTAATTTTGCCACTCAAATGTCCAAAGTGGAATTTGATTCTGTTATTGGACAAGAAGAGGAAATTATTCAAGCTATTAAAAAAGCCGGCTACACCGCGCAAGCAATTTCAGAAAAAAAAATGAACGGGCACGATGAACATACTGTCATGCAAATGGATGAAGTTAAGAAAAATCGCGATCTTTTTTGGATGAGTTTGGTTTTGTCCTTGCCTGTGATTTTTTTAAGCATGATTTTACAAGACAAATCCTTGTTTAGCAAAATTGTTCAATCCATATTAGCGGGCATGGTGCAATTCGGCATTGGTTGGCGATTTTATCGAGGCGCTTATTATGCGGCTAAAAATCGCGGCGCCAACATGGATTCTTTGATTGCCATTGGCACCAGTGCGGCATTTTTTTTCAGTTTGGCCACCACTTATTTGATTCAAGGTGAAGTTTTTTACGAAACCGCCGCTCTTTTAATTACTTTTGTAATGTTGGGCAAGTGGTTGGAAGTTCGCGCCAAAGGCAAGGCCGGCGAGGCAATTAAAAAATTGTTGGGCTTACAAGCAAAAACAGCTCGAATAGCAAAAGATGGGCGAGAAATTGATATTCCAATTGAAATGGTGCGGGTGGGCGATGTAGTAGTCGTGCGGCCCGGAGAAAAAATTCCCGTTGATGGAGAGGTGTTGGATGGATACTCCAGCGTGGATGAATCAATGATTTCCGGAGAAAGTTTGCCGGTTGAGAAAAAAGTCGGAGATTTTGTGATCGGCGCGACGATTAATAAAATAGGCAGTTTTAAATTCAGCGCCAAGAAAATTGGTCAGGAAACCATGTTGGCGCAAATTATTAAAATAGTTGAGGATGCTCAAAGTTCCAAAGCGCCCATACAACGTTTTGCCGATGTTGTTTCCAGTTATTTTGTGCCGGTGGTAATTATTATTGCCATTATTACTTTTATTGTTTGGTTTTTTCTTATTCAAGCTCCATTTGTGGCCGCGCTTTTGGCATTTACGGCAGTGTTGGTGATTGCTTGCCCTTGTGCTTTGGGTTTGGCTACGCCTACGGCCATTATGGTTGGCACAGGTCGTGGCGCGGAAAATGGAATTTTAATTAAAGGCGGTGAGGCCTTGGAAGTTGCCAACAAGATAAAGGTTATAATTTTTGATAAAACAGGCACTCTAACCAATGGCAAGCCGGAAGTAACTGATATTTTAAATTTTAATCAGTCAACAGAATTATTGCGACTGGCAGCTTCTTTGGAAAACAAATCAGAGCATTCGTTAGCTGAATCAATTGTCAATCGTGCACAAAAAGATAGTTTAAAATTGAGCGACCCGACTGAATTTGAAGCAATTAGCGGATTTGGTGTTATTGGCAAAGTAAATGGAGCATCGGTTGCGGTGGGAACTGAAAAATTAATGGCTAAAATATCCGTAGCCGTATCCGTTGACATTAGAAATAAAAAACAGCAGTTGGAAGAAATGGGCAAGACAGTGATGATTGTGGCGATTGATAATCAAATCGCGGGATTGATTGCAGTTGCCGACACAATTAAAGAATCTACCAAAGAAGCGATTGATCAACTTCATAAAATGAAAATAAAAATAATAATGATTACCGGCGACAATGAACGTACCGCGCGCGCTATTGCGCGTCAGGCAGGTATAGATGAAGTGCTGGCAGAGGTTTTGCCTGCTGACAAAGCGGCGGAAGTTCAGAAAATTCAATCTAAAGGATTGAAAATAGCAATGGTTGGTGATGGAATTAATGACGCGCCGGCTTTGGCCGCGGCTGATTTAGGCGTTGCAATGGGTAGCGGCACTGATATTGCCATTGAAGCAGGTGGTGTAGTTTTGATTAAAAATGATTTGCGCGATGTAGCTAAGGCAATAAAATTAAGTAAAGCTACAATGAGAAAAATAAAACAAAATATGTTTTGGGCCTTGTTCTATAATAGTGTTGGCATCCCGATTGCCGCTTTGGGACTATTACGAGCCGAATTTGCCGGTTTGGCAATGGCTTTAAGCAGTGTATCTGTGGTGTTGAATTCCATTTTGTTAAGACGAATAAAATTGTAGAAAAAATTTAGTCAAAAAACATCCTCCGTTCAGGAGGATGTTTTGTTTGTCGCTCTTTATTTTGCCTTAGCCAAGGTTTTAAGGCATTTGGTGCAGATTTTTATTTTTTTGCCATTGACTTTTTGCCATTGCAAATTTACAAAGACACGGCGCTTGGTCTTTATATTGGAATGACTGCGAGTGGCGCCTTTGATTGGTCCACGGCCGCATTTAGAGCATTTTCTAGCCATATAGTCATGATTAAATAAGTGTGGTATGATTCTATCATAAAGATTTTAAATAAGCAAGGCCTATGGATTTTTTTTCTTTAATTTTTTATTTTATCATTATTATTCCTTCGGCCATTATTCATGAATACGCTCATGGTTGGATGGCTTGGATGCTGGGGGATCCGACTGCCAAATACGCCGGTCGGTTGTCGCTGGATCCGCGCGTGCACATTGATAAATGGGGCACGATTCTTCTGCCTATATTTTTGTATTTTATTTCCGGAGGGAGTTTTGTTTTTGCTTATGCCAAGCCCGTGCCATACAATCCTTACAATTTGAAAAATCAAAAATGGGGGCCGGCCATGGTTGGATTGGCCGGGCCGGCTGCCAACATTGCCACAGCTCTGATTTTTAGCATTTTCATTCGCGCTGTTGGCATTCCTTCTTCGTCTTTTATTTTTTCAATAATCAGTTTTTTCACTTTGATTGTTTACGCAAATATTGTTTTGGCGATTTTTAATTTAATGCCGATTCCTCCTTTGGACGGCTCCAAAATTTTATATGCTGTTTTACCAGATAGCGCTTATAAAGTGCGTGAGTTTTTGGAGCGATACAGTATTTTTTTGCTTTTTTTCTTTATCTTCTTCGCATTTAGATTAATTAGTCCGGTGATTGAGGCGGTGTTTAGGATGATGGTTGGTAGTTGACAGATTTTGGGCGTTGGTATAATATATCTTTACATAAGCTTTGTGGAAAATTGAGTTGCTGCCTCGGTGGCTCGAGGCCAGTCCGCAAAGAGAAATAATCTCCTTGTGTTTTTTTGTTCTAAATTCCAAATGATTTATGCCCACAATCAATCAATTGATTAAAAAAGGACGCCATTCCATTAAAAAGAAAAGCAAGGCACCTGCCATGCAACATGGATTGGATACTCTGCATCGTCGTCGCACTGATTTGGCAGGCGGTCGACCGTTTTTGCGTGGAGTATGCGTGAAGGTGACCACCATGACTCCAAAAAAACCAAACTCGGCGTTGCGCAAAATCGCTCGTGTGCGTTTGTCCAATGGTATGGAAGTGACTGCATACATTCCGGGAGTCGGTCATAATTTGCAAGAGCATTCTATCGTAATGTTGCGCGGCGGACGCGTTAAGGATTTGCCTGGCGTGCGTTATCACATTGTGCGCGGTATTTATGATACTCAAGGCGTGGCCGGAAGAAAGCGTAGCCGTTCTTTATACGGCGCGAAGAAAGGAAAATAAAATTTTAATTTTATGCGTGGAAAACAAGCGCCAAAAAGAAATATATTACCCGATCCGAAATATCAAAATATTTTGTTAGCCAAATTTATCAATTTTGTCATGCGCAAAGGAAAGAAAATCACAGCGCAGAAAATTGTCTATGGAGCTTTTGATTTGATTAAAGAAAAAACCAAAAAAGACCCATTGGAAACTTTTGACGAGGCCATAAAAAATGTCAGTCCGCAAATGGAAACCAAGTCCCGCCGCGTTGGCGGCGCCAACTATCAGGTGCCAATGCCGGTCAGGGGCGAACGCCGCAACGGATTGTCTTTTCGTTGGATTATCGCCGCATCGCAGGCGCGTAAAGGCAAACCAATGCACATCAATTTGGCTGAGGAACTTATGGCTGCAGCTCAAAATCAGGGTGAGGCAGTTAGAAAGAAACAAGATATGCATCGTATGGCCGAAGCCAATCGCGCTTTTGCTCATTTTGCCAGATTTTAATTAATATTTATGCCTAGAGAATATACATTGGAAAATACACGCAATATAGGCATTATCGCTCATATTGACGCCGGTAAAACCACGGTTTCCGAGCGTGTTTTGTTTTATACCGGCAAAAAGCATAAAATTGGCGAAGTGCATGAAGGCGCCACTACTATGGATTGGATGGAGCAGGAGCGCGAGCGCGGCATTACCATTACTTCCGCCGCAACAACTTGTTTTTGGAAGGACTGTCGCATTAACTTGATTGATACTCCGGGGCATATTGATTTTACAGTTGAGGTGAAAAGATCTTTGCGCGTTTTGGACGGAGCTGTGGTAATTTTTGACGGAGTCGCCGGAGTGGAGCCGCAATCAGAAACAAATTGGCGTTATGCTGATGAATACAAAGTACCGCGCATTTGTTTTATCAATAAATTGGACAGAATGGGTGCAAATTTTTTCAATGATGTTAAATCCATTCACGAACGACTTACTAAAAATGCCATACCATTACAGTTGCCAATCGGCACAGAGGCCAATTTTAAAGGAGTGGTGGATTTGCTACTTCGCAAATCATATATTTATTTGGATGACATGGGAAAGGATATTAAAGAAGGCGAGATTCCAGATGACATGAAGGAAATTGCCGAGCAATATCGTGCCGATTTGGTGGAAAAAATTTCCGAGAACGATGAAAAGCTTTTGAATAAATATCTGGCCGGTGAAGAGATCCCGGTTGAGGATTTGAAAAAAGTGTTGCGTAAAGCAGTTGTTAATTTTGAAATTGTGCCGATTCTTTGCGGTTCGGCTTTGAAAAATAAAGGAGTGCAGTTTATGCTTGATGCTGTGATTGATTATTTGCCTACTCCATTGGATGTGGCAGCTCCGCATGGTTTTGACCCGAATCATAAAGAAAATGACATTGAAGTTAAAGTGACTGATGACGCGCCATTTGTGGCCCTGGCTTTTAAAATCGCGGCTGATCCTTTTATTGGTAAATTGGCCTTTTTTCGCGTTTATTCAGGAAAATTGCAAGCCGGTTCTTATGTTTTTAATACGACTACCGGCGAACGCGAGCGCATTGGCAGATTGGTTAGGATGCACGCCAATCATCGTGAAGATATTGATGAAGTTTACGCAGGGGATATTGCTGCCGCAGTCGGATTGAAAAATACTTTTACAGGCCACACTCTTTGCGATCCGGAACATCCGGTGATGTTGGAATCAATCATATTTCCAGAACCGGTAATTTCCATTGCCATTGAGCCAAAAACAAAAGTAGATCAGGAAAAAATGGGCATGGCTATGCAGAAATTGGCTGAAGAAGATCCGACTTTTCGTATTAGAACCGACGAAGATACATTACAAACGATTATTTCCGGCATGGGTGAACTGCATTTGGATATTATTGTTGACAGAATGAAAAGAGAATTTAAAGTTGAAGCAAATGTCGGCAGACCGCAAGTTGCTTACAAAGAAGCCATCAAGCATGAGGCCGAGGGAGAGGGAAAATATATACGCCAATCAGGCGGTCGCGGTCAATATGGTCATTGTTGGTTGAAAATTGAGCCATTGGAGCGTGGCAAGGGTTTTGAATTTGTTGATGAAGTTAAAGGCGGCGTGATACCAAGAGAATATATTCCGGCAATTCAAAAGGGTGTGAAAGACGCGTTGGATAAAGGTGTGTTGGCCGGATATCCGTTGGTTGATGTGAGAGTTACTGTTTTT
Source organism: Candidatus Magasanikiibacteriota bacterium (assembly GCA_003514455.1). Lineage (GTDB taxonomy): Bacteria > Patescibacteriota > Patescibacteriia > Magasanikbacterales > UBA10003 > UBA10003. The sequence continues at coordinate 41,370 of DOQH01000038.1, read as the reverse complement.
GATGGTTCATATCATGAAGTTGATTCTTCCGAAATGTCTTTTAAAATGGCCGGTTCCTTTGCTTTGCAAGAGGCGGTGAAAAAAGCCGGGCCGATGATTTTGGAGCCGGTGATGAAAGTTGAAGTTATTACATCGGAGCAATTTATGGGCGATGTGATTGGTAATTTGAATTCCAAACGCGGACAAATTATGGAAATGCGCGACCGNNCTTTGTATTTTAGTAAAATAAAAATAAATATGGACAGTGGTTTGAAAAAAATCATTGAATTGATAAAGAAAACCGGTGATCGGTTGATTGTTTTGGAAACTGACAATCCCGAACCCTATGTAGTCATGGGCTTGGAGGATTACGAAAAATTAATTGATGGAAAAATTTCTGCTGATAAACAAGGTGTTCTGCCACTACCCGATGCTTTGCCCAATTTTGATGATTTAGCTGATTCGGAAATGTCTGATTTGTCTTTGGATGATAAAACAGGAGATTTTTTAAGCGAAGATGATTTAGAGGAAAAACCAACAGGTGAAATTCCGGATGATCAGTACTATTTTGAGCCGTTAGAGTCTTAGTTAGCTTATTCACACACAGCTCTTGCATTTTTTTATAGGTGTGATATAATACAAAACAAGTTTTAAACTTATCTAATTTTTATTTAAATTAAGCAAAAATATGGCAGACAAATTTGAAAGAACCAAGCCGCACGTCAATGTCGGCACAATTGGTCATGTAGACCACGGTAAAACAACTTTAACCGCGGCTATTTTGCAGGTTTTAAAAGCACATGGTTTTAAAGCCCAGGATAAGGGTGTTGATCAGATTGATGCAGCTCCTGAAGAAAAGTCCCGTGGTATTACCATTGCCACAGCGCATGTGGAATATGAGTCGGAAAAAAGACATTACGCGCATGTGGACTGTCCTGGCCATGCTGACTATGTAAAAAACATGATTACCGGCGCCGCTCAAATGGATGGCGCGATTTTGGTAGTGTCAGCTGCTGATGGCCCGATGCCTCAGACACGCGAACACATTTTGTTGGCTCGTCAAGTTGGTGTGCCTCACATTGTTGTTTTCTTAAACAAAGTTGATCAAGTGACTGATCCTGAATTGATTGATTTGGTGGAAGAAGAAATAAAGGACTTATTGAAAAAATATGAATTTCCCGGCGACACCACTCCGATTATTCGCGGCAGCGCTTTAAAGGCCTTGCAGAATCCTACTGATGAAGCAGCTGCCAAGCCGATTTTAGATTTGATGAAAGCATTGGATGAATTTATTCCAGAGCCGGTTCGCGATATTGAAAAGCCGTTTTTAATGCCTGTTGAAGATGTTTTTTCAATTGAAGGTCGTGGTACTGTGGTAACCGGCAGAATTGAACGCGGAAAAATCAATTTGAATGGAGAAATTGAAATAGTTGGTATTAAAGATACTCAAAAAACAGTTGTGACCGGTATTGAAATGTTCAATAAGTCGCTTGATGAAGGATTGGCTGGAGATAATGCCGGTTTGCTTTTGCGCGGCACTAAAAAAGATGATGTTGAACGCGGTATGGTGTTGGCCAAGCCAGGTTCTGTTACCCCTCACAGCGAATTTGAAGGCGAGGTTTACATTTTAAGCAAAGAAGAAGGTGGCCGCCACAAACCATTTTTCACCGGCTACAAACCTCAATTCTATATTCGTACAACTGATGTGACAGGTGAGGTGACTTTGCCTGCAGGAACCGAAATGGTTATGCCAGGAGATACTGTTAAATTAATGATTAAATTAATTACCCCGGTTGCTTTGGAAGAGAAACAACGATTTGCCATTCGCGAAGGCGGCAAGACTGTTGGCGCCGGTGTGGTGACAAAGATTAGCAAATAACATGAGCGACCCTAAAGTTGAAAAGCCAAAAAAAGAAGAAGAAGCGGATCAGCGGATAAGAATTAAAATCCGTGCTTATGATAATAAGATAATTGATCAAGCCGCTAAAACAATAATTGATACCGCGCAAAGGCAGGGTGCTTCAGTAATTGGCCCGGTGCCATTGCCAACAGAAACCAGACGTTATACTGTAAATCGTTCCACTTTTGTGCACAAGGACGCGCGTGAACAGTACGAAATGCGCACGCACAAAAGATTAATTGAAATTTCCAATCCTACTCCAAAAGCCATTGACGCCTTAATGCATTTGAATCTGCCTGCCGGAGTGGATGTGGAAATAAAAATGTAGAAAAAACTTGCAGATGGAAGATAGAGAAGATCCCCAAATCGGTGGAAAACTTCTATCAGCTGTCAGGCAAGATTTAGGAGATTGACAATTATAAATCTGATTCCAAGATAGTATCCAGTTTTTTGTTGTTAGGAAGTCAGAAGGCGTTTCTTCTGACTTTTAGTTTACCTTGTTTTGTTCAGATCAATGTATGAAATTTATTCTTGGCAAAAAAATTCAAATGTCGCAGATTTTCAAGGAGAATGGCGATGTCGTGCCCGTTACTCTTGTAGAAGCCGGCCCCTGTTTTGTAACGCAGGTAAAAAAAGATACTGGCACAGGTCGCTCTGGTATTCAAATTGGTTTTGAGCCAGTGGAAACAAAACATTTGAACAAACCACAATTGGGTCATTTGAAAGATTTGCCAAGTTTGAGATTTTTAAAAGAATTTTCTTTATCAATGGGAGAAGAAGTTAAAGTAAATCGCGGTGATGAAATAACAGTTGAGAGTTTTAAATTGGGAGATATTGTAGAGGTGATAGGAACTTCCAAAGGCAAGGGTTTCCAAGGTGTGGTAAAGCGTCATCATTTTGCAGGTGGTCCGGCCACTCATGGTCATAAAGATAACTTGAGAATGCCCGGTGATATTGGCGCAGGTGGCGTGCAAAGGGTTTTTAAAGATCAACGGATGGCCGGTCGCATGGGCGGGGATCAAATTACTGTTAAAAATTTGGAAATTGCGGCAATAGACGCTGAGAAAAATATTTTAAAAATTAAAGGCGCTTTGCCCGGAGCGAGAAATGGATTATTAATAATAGTTGGACAAGGCGAATTAATAGTAAAGAAAAAAGTTGAGCCGGTTGTTGCTGCGCCAGTAGAGGCTGCAGTGGCGTCGGAACCAGTGACAGCGCCGGTTGAAGAAAAGGCAAAAGTTTAATATATGTCCAAAGTGAATATATACAATTTTGAAGGCAAAGTGGTTGGCACAGAGGATTTGAATGCCAAAGTTTTTGAAGTTGCAATGAAACCGGAATTGATTCATTTTGTGGCCAATGGGTTAATGGCTAACAAGCGCCAGACCTCCGCGCACACCAAAACAAGAGGCGAGGTTTCAGGCGGCGGTAAAAAACCATGGAAGCAAAAAGGAACCGGACGCGCACGGCAGGGTTCCATTCGTTCTCCATTATGGCGTGGTGGCGGCGTTGTTTTTGGTCCTCGTTCAAATCGTAATTTTAAAATTAAAATAAATCGCAAAACCAAGCAGACCGCTTTGAATATGGTTTTGTCCGATAAAGTCAGAGAAAATGCTTTGGTGATTTTGGAGAATTTTGATTTACTGGAAGGCAAAACTAAATCATTTGTTAAAATGGTGAAAACATTGCCGGTTGTTGGCAAAAAGGTTTTGATTGTTTTCCCTGATAATAAAAAAGATAATTTGCGTCGCGCTTCTCAGAATTTGACATTTGTGAAACAGGAAAATTTGGAAGAAGTGAATTTATTGGATGTTTTGAATTCCGATACAGTGCTCGCAACAATGGAAGCGGTTAAATTTTGGCAAAAAACAAGAGTATGAAACTTTTTGATAGATGGTCAAGAAAAAAAGGAACACCTCAAAAAGCGCTCGCAACAGCGCCGGTTGTTGAACAGTCAAAAATCGAATCTGAAATAAAACCGGAAAAAACAGTTGCCGAGGTTATGAATGAAGTAAAAACCAAAAAATATCATCCATCAAACAGATTGCTTGTTAAACCGTTGGTTACTGAAAAAATCACTTATTTGCAAAGCGATGGAAAGTATGGTTTTGAAGTAAGAACAGAATCCAATAAACAAGAAGTGAAAAAAGCGATTGAAGCTATTTACGGCGTGCATGTGGTTAAAGTTCACATGATTAATTGTTTGGGTAAAGATGTTCGATATGGTAGAATGTCAGGCAAAAGAAAAGATCGCAAGAAAGCTATTGTGACTTTGAAAAAAGGTGAAAGAATTGAAGTTCACAAGAACGTTTAATATGCCGATTAAAGTTTACAAAAAAAATTCAGCCGGTCGCCGTTTTTCAAGTGTTGATACTTTTTCAGATCTCACTAAAAAAACAGCGCCTACCAAATCATTGATGAA
>DOQH01000038.1:0-36921 GCA_003514455.1 Candidatus Magasanikiibacteriota bacterium | reverse complement strand
CGCGTTTTAACCGAATGTTCCGCTTCTATCGGACAAGTTAGCAATCCTGATAGAAATTTGATTCGTTGGGGCAAGGCCGGCCGTATGCGCCACAGAGGCATTAGGCCCAGTGTGCGCGGTAAGGCCATGAATCCAGTGGATCATCCGCATGGTGGCGGTGAGGGTCATAATCCGATTGGTATGGCCAGACCCGAAACACCTTGGGGTAAACCTGCTTTGGGAGTTAAAACCAGAAAGAATAAAAAGTGGAGCACTAAATTTATAATGCATCGCAGAAAGAAGTAATAAAAAATGTATGAGCAGAAGTTTAAAAAAAGGCCCATTTGTTGATGAAAAGCTGTTGAAGAAAGTAATGAAATTGAGATCGGGCGATAAAACAGTGATTAAAACTTGGTCCAGAGATTCACAAATTACGCCGGAAATGGTAGGTTTTACCATTGGAGTTCATAATGGAAAATTGCATATACCAGTGCTCGTGGTTGAAAATATGGTTGGCCATCGTTTGGGTGAATTTTCACCGACTCGTAAATTTGTAAAGCATGGCGGTAAAATGCAAAAAGATATTGAAACAAAGCAAGCTGAAACAGCCAAACAGCAAACATCAGCTGCGGCTACCGCCAAGCCGGAGCCCAAGAAATAATATAATATTATGGAAGTAAAAGCCAAAGCAAGATACATTAGAATGTCTTCCCGTAAAGTCAAATTAGTAATTGATTTGATTCGCGGAAAATCGGTTAAACAAGCCGAGGCTATTTTGGCTTTTCTAAATAAAGCGGCCACGCGGCCGGTGAGTAAATTATTACAGTCAGATGTGGCCAATGCCGTTCATAATTTTAAATTGGAAAAAGACAAATTGTTTATTAAAAAAATAACAGCTGATCAGGGTCCGTCTTTAAAAAGATGGCGGCCGCGCGCTTTTGGTCGAGCCGCACCGATTAAGAAACACACCTGTCATATTTCCATTGTTTTAGAAGATCGCTAATATGGGACACAAAGTACATCCAAAAATTTTTCGTCTTTCAACTATTCTGGAATTTGATGCCAAATGGTTTTCGCGTAAGAAATACGCGGCTTTTTTGCGACAAGACATGAAATTAAAAGAATTTTTGTTCAAGAGTTTAAAAGAAGCCGGAATGGATTCAATCCAAATTGAAAGAGGCGCAAATGAAATTACTATTACTTTGCAAGTGGCCAAACCCGGTTTGATTATCGGACGCGGTGGCATAGGTGCGGAAGAATTGCGTAAAAAAATTCAAAAGAATTTCTTTGCCAAAGATAAATTCGCGGTTAAATTAAATATTCAAGAAGTTAGTAAACCAAATTTGTCAGCTCAAATTGTAGTGCAGAATATGATTAATGATTTGGAGAAACGCATGCCTTTTCGTCGCGTGTTGAAACAAACAATTGAAAGAGTGCGTCGCGCAGGAGCACAAGGTGTTAAAGTAATGGTTTCCGGTCGTTTGGATGGAGCTGAAATCGCACGGCGCGAAAAATTGACTGATGGAAAATTGCCTTTAACTAATTTACGCGCTGATATTAACTATGCGAACGGCATTGCCCAGATGACTTACGGTGTATTGGGTGTAAAGATTTGGATTTATCGCGGCGATATTTTTAAAAAGTAAAGAGTAAACTCTTTGCTATCTGCGCTCGCTCGGAAGAGCAAATAAATTCGCTCTTCCCTCGCTTGCTTGATAATAAATATGTTGTATCCGAAGAAAGTAAAACACAGAAAATGGCACAAAGGCCGCCGTCGCAGAACCGGTATTTCCACCACTAAGACCACAGTGGACTACGGTGCTTTTGGATTGAAGGCTTTGGAACACGGTTGGGTTACAGCCAGGCAAATTGAATCAGCACGTCGCACTATTACTCATTTTTTCAAAAAAAGCGGTAAGTTGTGGATTCGCATTTTTCCTGACAAACCGGTTACAAATCATGGAAATGAAAGCGTCATGGGTAGTGGTAAAGGCGCGGTGGATCATTTTGTGGCAGCTGTAAAGCCGGGTATTGTAATGTTTGAAGTTGATGGTATTACTGAAGAAGTGGCAAAGGATGCTTTGAAAATGGCCGGTCATAAATTACCTGTTAAAACAATTGTGGTTAAAGCTATTTAAAAAATGTATGAAATTTTCTGAATTGAAAGACAAAACAAAAGAAGAAATGACTGAAAATGTGAATATCTTGTTTGGGACTTTGCGCGAATTGCGTTTCAGGGTCAGCACTTCCGAATTGAAAAATGTTAGGGAGATCAGAAAATTAAAAAAAGAGGCAGCCCAATTATTGACCGCGTTGAAGGGGCGTTAATTAATTGAATATGTCAGAAGTTATTAAAAACAAAAAACAACATATTTTTTCAGGAGTGGTTGTGTCGGCCAAAACACCCAAAACCATTGTAGTTAAAGTTGAGGAAATGAAAAAACATCCTAAATACTTGAAACGATATATTGTAAGTAAAAAATTCAAAGTGCATGATGAGCAAGGAATATATAAAGAAGGTGATAAGGTTCAGTTTGTAGGTTGTCGACCAATGTCTCGGGACAAGAGATGGCGTGTTAGTAAAAAAATAGTATAAGCGAAGCTTCAAATTTCGTCAGGCTTCGCAAGTCAAAAATAAATTTTTGACTTGACTCATCCCTAGAAATTATGATTCAACATCGTTCAATGGTAAATTCAGCCGATAATACCGGAGCAAAAATGCTTCAGTGTATTCGTGTTTTGGGTGGTTATCGCAAGCATTACGCTCGTTTGGGAGATATTTTTACAGCTGTGGTTAAAAAGGCCGAGCCGTATGGTATGGTGAAAAAGAGCGAAGTGGTTACAGCGGTTTTGGTGCGCGCGCACAGAACAGTTGGACGCAAAGACGGCACATATATTCGTTTTGACGAAAACGCAGCGGTAATTATTGATAAAAAAACCAAAGAGCCAAAAGGTACGCGTATTTTTGGGCCGGTGGCTCGCGAGTTGCGCGATTTGGGATATACTAAAATAATTTCTTTGGCTCCCGAGGTGTTGTAATATTATGAAATTAAAAACAAACGACAAAGTATTTGTCTTAACAGGCAAGGATAAAGGAAAAACCGGAAAAATAATCCAGGTGTTTCCTAAATTGGGCAAAATTGTTGTTGAGGGAGTTAATATTTTTAAAAAACATTCCAAGGCAAATAAATCCGGCCAAAAGGGTCAAGTGATTGAGTTGGCCGCACCTTTACACATGTCCAAAGTAATGTTTTATTGCGCTCGTTGTGAAAAGCCGGTTCGTTTAGGCTCTAGAATCGTGGCGGATAAAAAAGAAAGAATTTGTAAAAAATGTAAAGAAGTTGTATGAATTTAAAAGAGCATTATCAGAAAAATGTAGTGCCGCAATTAATGAAAGATGGCGGTTACAAAAACATCAACGCTGTGCCTAAAATTGTTAAGGTTGTGGTTCATGTTGGTTTTGGTAAAATTAGCAATGAACCGAAAATCAAAGAAATAATTGAAGCAAATTTAAAAAGGATTACCGGACAAAAACCGGTTTTAACAGCGGCCAAGAAATCAATTTCCAATTTTAAAGTTCGCGAAGGACAGATTGTTGGAGCTAAAGTTACTTTACGCGGAGCAAGGATGTATGATTTTTTAACCAAATTAATTCATATTACTTTGCCTCGCGTTAGGGATTTTCGCGGTTTGCCCGCAAAGTCATTGGATCATCAAGGTAATTTGACTGTTGGTTTTAAAGAGCACATTGCTTTTCCAGAAATTCGTTCTGATGAAGTGGAGAGATTGCACGGGTTGGAAATTACAATAGTGAGCAACGCGAAGAAACGCGAGATGGCGGAAAAATTATTTAAATTAGCGGGCTTTCCTTTTAGCAAATAATTTTATGGCTACTGAAGCGCAAATTAGCAAATCATCAAAAACACCAAAGTTTAGCACCAGAGTTGTGCGAAGATGTTGGCGTTGTGGTCGTAAACGCGGCTATATGAGAGACTTTGAATTATGCCGCATTTGTTTTAGAGAATTGGCCAATCGCGGGGAATTGCCCGGGATTAGAAAGGCCAGCTGGTAAAAATATATATGTTCAACGATCCAATTTCCGACATGTTAACAAGAATACGAAACGGCCTCTTGGCTAGAAAAAAAGAGGTGGTCTTTCCTTTTTCAAAAATGAAAATGGGTATTGCTCAAATTTTGGAAAAAGAGGGCTTAATTGCCAAAGTGGAAAAAACAGAAGTGTTCCCGGAAAATATTAAAGTTGAATTGAAATATGTTAATAAGGAGCCTGTTATCACCAGTTTGAAACGGGTGAGCGTGCCCAGTCGCAGAATGTATGTTAATAAAGATCAATTGCCAAAAGTAAGAAATAGCATGGGTATAGCGATTATTTCAACATCACAAGGTTTAATGACCAATAAAGAAGCCGGACAGAAAAAAATTGGCGGCGAATTATTGTGTGAAATTTACTAATATGTCTAGAATTGGAAAACAACCTATTAATCTTCCTGCCGGCGTAAGCGCCGAATTAAAAGTCGGTTTTATTGCAATTAAGGGGCCTAAGGGAGCTTTGGAAATTAAATTACATCCTCATGTAACAGTTGTTCAAGAGGGTGCTGATTTAAAAGTGACTGTTTTAAATCCGGAAGAAACCAATGATCGCGCACTGTGGGGACTTTTTGGCAGTTTAATTCAAAATATGGTTGAAGGAGTGACCAAGGGTTTTGAAAAAAAATTGGAAATGAGCGGGATTGGTTTTAAAGCGGAAGTGAAAGGTAAAAATTTGGTTTTGAATATTGGTTTTTCGCATCAAGTCAATTTTGCAGTGCCGGCTGGAGTTGAGATTACAATGGAGAAAGATGTAATTGTTGTTAAGGGAATTGATAAAGGATTGGTTGGTGAAACAGCTGCACGGATCAGAGCTTTGAAAAAACCGGAACCTTATCAGGGTAAAGGTATTAAATATGCCGGTGAAATAATTAGACGCAAAGCTGGTAAAGCAGCCACCAAGGCCGCGTCTTAAGATTTTAATAAAAGCAAAGTATGAAAAGTTTTGAAAAAATTAAAGTTCAAGCTAGAAAAACAAGACATCGTCGCGTGCGCGCTAAAGTGATTGGAACGGAAAAAAAGCCGCGTCTTTGTGTTTATCGCAGTTCTAAAAATGTTTTCGCGCAATTGATTAATGATGATATCGGAAAAACAATAATTGGCATTAACACTCAGGGATTAAAGCCGACTGAGGGCAATTTGTTGAAAGGCAAGGAATCCTTGGCTTTTGAAGCAGGTAAATTGATAGCTAAAACAGCTTTGGAAAAAGGTATTAAAGAAATTTGTTTTGATCGTGGCGGTTATTTGTATCATGGAAGGGTAAAAGCCGTAGCCGAAGGCGCTCGTGCCGGCGGTTTGAAATTTTAATATTTATTATAAGCGAAGCTTGTAAATTTCGTCAGGCTTCGCAAATCAAAAACAAGTTTTTGATTTGGCTCATTCCTAGAAATTATGCAACCACAAAGACAATCAGGCCGAGGCGGCCGTGGAGGTAAGGAAGACCGCGAATTTAATCAAGAAATCTTGGATTTGGCGCGCGTTACTCGCGTGACCAAAGGTGGAAAGAGGATGAATTTTCGCGCTTGTGTTATAATTGGAGATGGAAAGGGTCGTGTTGGTTATGGCGTGGCTAAGGGCGCTGATGTTGCTATGTCTGTTGAGAAAGCTGTGCGTCAAGCTAAAAAGCGTGTTATAACCGTGCCTCTTTTTCATGAAACAGTTCCACATAGAATTGATGCTAAATTTGGCGCGGCGAAAATTATGTTAAAACCGGCTCCGCAGGGNNGAGGCCTTGAAAAAATTAAAGAAAAGATAATATAAGCGAAGCTTGTGAATTTCGGCGAGCTTCGCAAGCCAAAAACAAGTTTTTGGCTTGACTCATCTCTTGAAATTATGTCGTTGAAACTGCACAATTTAAAACCATCGGTCGGATCAAAACGCAAACCAAAAAGATTGGGTCGCGGTGATAATGCAGGTCAGGGTTCTTACAGTGGCAAAGGTCAAAAAGGCCAGAAAGCCAGAAGTGGTGGAAAAAATAGATTGGCGCGCAAGGCCTTGCGCAATTTAATGATGTCTGCGCCAAAGTTGCGCGGTTTTAAGAGTTTTCATCCAAAGGCAGTAATTTTTAATTTGGAAGTTTTGGAAAAACATTTTAATGATGGTGATATTGTTAACTTGGGTGCTTTGAAAGAAAAGGGCTTGATTGGTGTTCGCGCTGATAAAATAAAAATTTTGGGTGACGGGGAATTGACCAAAAAACTGATAATTGAAGGAATGGCGATTTCCAATTCAGCCAAAGCAAAAATAGAGGCCAAAGGCGGATCTGTGAAAATTTAATTTTAGATATGTGGGAAAAAATCAGCCAAATCTGGAAGATTAAGGATTTGCGGCAGAGCATTATTTTTGTTCTGGCAATGCTCGTGATTTTTAGATTAGCCGCGCATATTCCGGTACCGGGAGTTGATGTGCTGGCTTTGCGCAAATTTTTTCAATCCAATCAAATTTTGGGACTCATGAATATATTCTCCGGCGGAACTATGGAAAATTTTTCCGTCATCATGTTAGGTGTCGCTCCATATATTACCGCCTCCATTATTTTTCAGCTTTTGGCCATGATTATTCCGAGCTTGGAAGAAATGTCCAAGGAAGGCGAGTCAGGACAACGGCGCATTAATCAATATACTCGTTGGCTGGCAGTGCCATTGGCCTTTTTACAATCTTACGGCATGATTATGCTTTTAAAACAGTCAGCCCGCGGTATTGTGGGAGAAATGGATTTTTTCCGTTTGATCACCACAATGGTGACGATTACAGCCGGAACCATTTTTTTAATGTGGATTGGAGAGTTGATTTCAGAAAAAAATGTTGGCAATGGTATTTCTCTTTTGATTTTTGCAGGCATTGTTTCAGCTTTACCTGGAAAAGTTCAGCAAATGCTAGTCACTTTTGACAGTAGTCAATTGGTTCAAATTATTCTTTTTATCATTGTGGCTGTAATAACTATTGTCGGCGTGGTGTTTGTTACAGAAGGCCAGCGCAATATACCGGTGTCTTACGCCAGGCAAGTGCGCGGTAATCGTGTTTTTGGCGGGCAAACAACTCATTTGCCTTTGCGCGTGAATATGGCAGGCGTGATTCCTATTATTTTCGCGATTTCCATTATTTTGTTTCCTTCAATGGTTGCTCAATTTTTCATGCGCGCGAGAACTCCGTGGTTGGCTGACGCGGCGCAATGGACCATTACTTTATTTAACAATCAAATTTTTTACGGCGTTTTGTATTTTATTTTGGTGGTGGCTTTTACTTTTTTCTACACAGCTGTTATTTTTCATCCGCAAAAAATCGCCGAGAATTTGCAAAAGCAAGGTGGATTTATTCCCGGTATTCGCCCCGGTCGTTTGACTGCCGAATATCTTCAATATACTATCAATCGTATTCTTCTGGCAGGTGCCATATTTTTGGGCTTGATCGCAGTTTTACCTTTGACTATGGGTGGCGTGACCGGCACCAGTTCTTTGGTTGTTGGCGGTACTTCGCTTTTGATTGTTGTCTCCGTGGTTATCGAAACAGTGCGACAAATTGAATCCCAATTGACCATGCGTGAATACGAGGGATTTTAATACATTTTATGGCCAATAAAATACTTGTTTTTATGGGGCCGCCGGGATCTGGCAAAGGCACTCAAGCCAAGCGTTTGGGCGCTTTTTTAAATTTTCAACATATTTCCAGTGGGGATTTAGTGCGCCGACTTTTGGCCGGCGATACTGTTGATCCAGAAGAAAAAAAAGAAGTGGAGAAAAGCCGCCAAGGAATTTTGGTGGCTGATTGGCTGATTTATAAATTGGTGTTTAAAGAAATTGAAAAAAAATTGCTCTCCGGGAGGGGTGTGATTTTAGATGGCGTAATTAGGAATTTAGAACAGGCCAAAGAATTTTTTAAATTTTTCACAGAGAAAAAATGGTTGGAAGAGGTAAAGATTGTGTGGATCGCTTTGTCAGACGCCGAGGCCGTGGAGCGATTGATCAAGCGTCGAGTTTGCGTAAAATGCAACGAAATTGCCGCTTATTCTTTGGAAACAAAGGATTTGTCCGTTTGCCCCAAGTGCGGTGGCGAGCTGATTATTAGACCGGATGACAATGTTGCTACATTAAAAAAACGGTTGGAAATACAGGGCACTGCGGCTCAACAGCCGATTTTGGAGTTTTTTCGTAACAGTGGCGTGCCAGTAGTGGAGGTGGACGGTCGGTCAGCGATTGAAAAGGTACTGGAAGATATTAAACAAGTGATTTAAAAAAGGCCTCAATTAGAGGCCTTTTTTAGTCCAATTTTTAAAAGTTAAAAGTATTTCTTTTAACCAATTCAGTAATTGTTTAAAGTAGGCGATGTTGAGAAGGCCCAGTGTAACAATAATCACAGCATCATAACTTTGACGCACCCAATAATTATCTTCCAGCCGAAACCACATTGCAAATTCATCGGTCGCCAGCCCTAGGCCAAGGCCGTAAAACCACGCGACCCAATAAAAAGTTTTGGAATCCGGTGCAGGATGTTTTATAAGCAAATAAAGGCCTACGCCAGCGAGAATAAAAAAGCCATAAGCAAAATGGTGGATATGCACGCCTCTGATAGTGACAAACAAATTAGGCGCCAGATGGCCAAGTACCAAATAGACATAAAGTCGGGATAAGAAAAAAATTGAAAGAAAAGCCGAGATAATAACGGCGATCAATTTTTTAGTAGTTGGCGATTGGTGAATAAGGGGTTCAAGCGCTTGCATAAAAGCATTTTTTAAGTTAGAATTGAATTATATGGTACTGGAAAATGTAACAATAAAGAAGCTGGAAGAGATAGTCGTGATTAAAAAAGGCGGTCGACTTTTGGGTAGTATTTTACAGCAATTAGCCAAAATGGTCAAACCGGGAATTACCACAGGTGATTTGGAAGCCAAGGCCGATGAATTGATTAAAAAAGTTGGCGGTCGGCCATCTTTCAAGGGTTATCATTCAAAAAATGAAATGCCATTTCCTTGTATTTTGTGTACATCTGTAAATGATGAAATTGTGCATGCCGCTTCTTTGCCTGCGCGTGTTTTAAAAACAGGTGACATTATTGGAATTGATATTGGTATGAAATATCCGGCAAAAAATGGATTTTACACTGATACTGCAGTGACTGTGGCAGTTGGAAAGATTAGCGCGGAAAACAAAAAATTGATTGATGTAACGCAAAAGGCCTTGCAAATTGGAATCAAGGCAGTGAAGCCGGGAAATAAAATCAGCGACATCGGGCGAATGATTGAAAATTATGTGAAGCCATTTGGTTATGGCATAGTGCGTGATTTAGTCGGACATGGCGTTGGTTATGCTGTGCACGAGTCCCCGCGCATTCCAAATTATTTTGACTCCGCATTGTCAAAAATTGAAATTAAAGAAGGAATGGTTTTGGCAATTGAGCCAATGATTACTCTGGGTACTTGGAAAATAGCAGAAGGGGATGACGGGTTTAGTATTAAAACAGCTGATGGTTCGTGGGCAGCGCATTTTGAACACACGATAGTAGTGACAAAGAATGGGTGTGAAATAGTTACTTAATATGCTTTTAGGTTTGGATTACGGTGAGAAAAATATCGGCTTGGCTGTGGCTGATGAAAATTCTAAAATGGCTTTGCCTTACAAAGTTTTAATTAACAATGGCGAAGATTTTATTTTGAAAGAATTAAAAAAAATAATTATTGAAGAAAAAATTTCTAAAATTATTGTTGGTTTGCCTCTTTCTTTATCCGGAGAAGAAAGTAAAAAAACATTAGAAATACGCGAATTTAGCGCATTTTTAGCCAAAAATCTTGATATACCAGTTGAGATGAAAGATGAAAGATTGTCCAGCCGACTGGCTGACACACTTTCGCAAGACGCAAAAAACAATCGAGATATCGGCGCGGCGATGGTGATTTTGGAAAGTTATTTAGTATGACTTTTAACACCACTGCCATTATTCTTAATCGCCGCGCTTTTAAAGAATCGGATTTGTTAGTTACTTTTTTAAGTCGTGATTTGGGAAAAATGACAGCCATGGCCATTGGCGCGAAAAAAATTAAGAGCAAACTGGCCGGACATTTGGAGCCATTGCGCGAAGTGAAATTGATGGTGGCTGTGGGTAGGGAAATTCACAAGTTGGGGCAAGCTGTAACTATGAACACTTTTGGTGTTCATAAAAGCCAAACGCCCGAGGCAGTGTGGCAAGCGCAAAGAGCGGCCGAATTGGTGGAAAAAGTGTCGCCGCAATGGCAAAAAGAAACAAAAATTTACGATTTTTTTAAACAGTTTTTATCTTTGAATTTTCAATCAAAATTTTTTCCCAATCTTTTTTCTTTTTTTACTTTTGAACTTTTACGATTGGCCGGTCTGTCGCCTGAATTGCAAAATTGCCTTCATTGTCACGATGTGATTAGTCCCGGAAAAAATTATTTTGATTTTCAACACGGTGGACTGATTTGTTCTAACTGCGCCATTAAAACAAAAGAACAAAATCAGCCAATCAGCAATGAAGCCATTAAGGTTTTGCGTTATCTGCGGCATTATTCTTTAACTAAAAGTTTGGCTTTGAAATTAAACGACAATTTATCTTTGGAAATTAAAAATCTAGCCGAAAATTTTGTAAATTATCAAATTTAGTATGTTAATCAAAAATTTATCTGAATTTTTAGATCAAGAAGCGGAAATCAAGGGCTGGGTGTATAATTTGCGCTCATCCGGCAATATTTTTTTCTTGCAAATTCGCGATGGGTCAGGCTTTGCCCAAGCGGTGGTGAGTAAGGGGAGCGTGCCAGAGCATGTCTGGGTTGATTGCGCGAAATTAAGTTTGGAGAGTTCGGCAATTATCAAAGGCAAAGTGACACAGCATCCACGGCAGGCCGATGTTTTTGAATTGCAAGTTATGGATTTGCAAATTGTGCAAGCGGCCGCGGAATATCCCATTGGTAAAAAAGAGCATGGTCCGGATTTTTTAATGGAATATCGGCATTTGTGGCTGCGCAGTCCCAAACAGTGGGCGATTTTGCGTGTGCGCGACGCTATTATGCGGGCGATTGAAGAATATTTGCGCGGCATTGATTTTATGCGGGTGGATTCTCCAATTTTTACACCCAATGCTTGCGAAGGCACGACCACGCTTTTTCCAGTGCCTTATTTTGATCTGGGCACGGCTTATCTTTCGCAATCAGGCCAGCTGTATTTGGAAGCGGCAATTGCTTCGGTTGGGCGGTGTTATGATTTTGGGCCGGTATTTCGGGCCGAGAAAAGCAAAACCAAACGGCATTTGACCGAGTTTTGGATGATGGATGCCGAAGCGGCATTTGTGGAACATGATGAGAATTTACAAATTCAAGAAAATTTAACGCGATATATTATCAGATATTGTTTGGCTCATTGTAAAAAAGAATTAGGAATTTTAGAAAGAAACACTGATGTATTGGTAAAAGCTGACGCGCCTTTTGTAAAATTAAATTATAAAGAAGCAATTGCCAAATTGCGTCAGTTGGGCTCGGATATTAAGGAAGGCGAGGATTTGGGCAATGATGACGAAGCGCTTTTGACCAAGGATTCGCCTGTGCCTATATTTATTGAAAAATGGCCAGCCAATATCAAACCATTTTATATGAAACGCGATACGCAAAATTCAGCAGTGGTGTTAAATTCGGATTTGATTGCTACTGAAGGCGCTGGGGAATTGATTGGTGGCAGTCAGCGCGAAGATGATTATGAGGCGCTGTTGGAACGGCTTAAAGCCGAGGGACTGAAAGCGGAGGATTATGAATGGTATCTGGGTTTGCGCCGTTATGGTAGCGTGCCTCATTCCGGCTTTGGCATTGGACTGGAGCGCACTGTACGCTGGATTACGGGTGTGGAGCATGTGCGCGAGTGCATTCCATTTCCTCGAACAATCAACAGATTGAAACCTTAACTTAGTAACTAAACAACAAGTGGGTGCAACAATGGGACTGAAAAGCGGTGCTTCAATCATTAAAACCGAAGAACAGATCCAAGCAATGGTTGAACAGGTAGCCGACCAAATCTTCAAAGATTATGGTAATGAAGAATTGGTCATCATAATTTTGTTAAATGGAGGAATGTTCTTTGCCGTTGACTTGAGTCGCGCTTTGGAGCGTAGGCGCACGAGTCGCTCTCTATATATTGACACCATGAGCGTGTCCAGCTGGCCGGATAATAGACCCGCCAACGAGGTGAGGATTTTGAAAGATATCAGTTATCAAATCAGCGGACGTCATGTGCTGGTGGTGGATGAAGTGGCCGATACCCGCCGCACTTTGGAAAAAGTGAAAAGTCACCTCTGGGTCAAGAAGCCAAAATCGCTTAAAATCGCCGTGGCTGTTGACAAGACCGGCGAGAATCTGCGACCCAAAGTGCGGCTTGACTATGTCGGCTTTCCTGAATTGGAGGGCTACTTGGTCGGCTATGGTATGGACGACCGCGGAACCGGCCGAGGACTTGTACACATTGAGAGAAAGATCTAGGGGGTAGGTGACATAGTCAGCACAGGTGCAACTACCTGTGCTTTTTTTAATTCGTCCACTTGCCCATAATGGGCCATTTTGGTAAAATATACTCATATGATGAGAACTTTAATTAAGGATTCAATCAATCGGGTGGGGGCGGAAATAGTCATAAATGGCTGGGTACAAACCCGCCGAAATTTAGGCAAGATTATTTTTCTAGATATTCGAGATGGATCAGGGCTTGTGCAGGTGGTGTGCGCGCCAAGTGAGCTTGGATCGGATTATGATGTAGCCAAAGAGGTCCGGCAGGAATTTGTTGTTGAAATAGCGGGTGTGGTTAATAAACGCAATGAGAAAAATATCAATCCGGCTTTGATAACCGGCACTGTAGAAATTTTAGCAAAGGATTTTAAAATTTTAGCCAAGGCCGAATCATTGCCTTTGGATCCGGCTGATGAAAAAATGGGATTGGATGTGTATTTGGATTTATTGCCTTTGACTTTGCGTACTGAAAAAAATCGCGCGCTATTTAAAATTCAGGCGGAAATTATCAATGCCTTTCGCAGCTTTTTAATCAGTTATGATTTTGTTGAATTTCAATGTCCCAAAATCGTGGGCGCGTCAACCGAAGGCGGGGCCAATGTTTTTAAAGTTGACTATTTTGGTCAACCGGCTTTTTTGGCGCAGAGTCCGCAATTTTACAAGCAAATTATGGTAGGTGTTTTTGAGCGAGTTTTCACTATTGGCAATGTTTATCGCGCTGAAGAGCATGCCACCACACGGCACATCAATGAATACACCAGTTTGGATTTGGAGTTTGGATTTATAACAGATCATTTGGATGTGATCAATTTGGAAATTGAATTTTTGCGATTTTTAAAAGGATTTTTAGCAGAGCGAGTTGGTGCGGAATTAAAACTTTGGGATTATCAGGAAATGAAAATTCCAAAGGATATTCCGATTATGAAATTACGCCAGGCGCAGGAATTGATTAAAAAAGAAACAGGTGTTAATCACACAAATGAACCGGATTTGGAACCGAGTGAAGAGCAGTGGCTTGGCAAATATACTTTGAAACAGCACGATTCCGATTTCATTTTTATCACGCATTATCCGACTGCCAAGCGGCCAATGTACACCTATCCCGATGAAGCGGATCTCGAATTTACTAAAAGTTTTGATTTGTTGTTTCGCGGTATTGAGGTGACAACAGGAGGTCAGCGTATTAATGATTATGAACAGCTGGTCGCCAATATCAAAAAGTGGGGCATGCAGCCGGAGAATTTCAAGTTTTATTTGGAAGCATTTAAATATGGCATGCCGCCTGAAGGCGGGCTGGCCATTGGTTTGGAGCGCATGACAGCGCGGCTTTTAGGAATTGACAATATCAAACACGCCACCCTTTTCCCGCGCGATTTAAATAGAATTGATTTGCAAATAAAAAATTAATTTTTAAACTTATGATTTCCAAAAAAATCATCGCCTACCTTGATAAAAGCAAGATCAAATATGATTTGGTGAAACACAAAAAAGTGTTCACTGCTTTTGATCTGTCGCAGACATTGAAAGAAAAAATGCATAAAATTGCTAAAACTCTTTTGGTGAAAACGGACAAAAAATATGTTTTGGTGGTTTTGCCCGCGCATTATCGCTTGGACATGGTCAAGGTTAAGAAGTTTTTAAAAGTTAAAAAAGCGGAACTCGCGCCGGAACAAGTGATGAAAAAAGTTTTCAAAGTTGTGCCCGGAGCAATGACACCATTTGGCTCTTTGCATAAAGTGGAAGTAATATTGGATAAGGCCTTAATTAAAGCCAAGGATGTTTTGATAAGCGCCGGATCGTTTACAGAGTCCATGCGTCTTAAGGCCAAGGATTTGCAAAAATTGGAAAATGCCACAATGGCTGATTTGGGTAAAATCGTGGAGAAAAAGATTAAAAAAGTTCTGAAAAAGAAAAAGTAATAGAGATGTTTCATCATAAGACGGAACAATTTGAAGGTCCGTTAAGTTTGCTTTTACAATTGATTGAAAAAGATGAGCTGGAAATAACGGAAATTTCTTTGGCCAAGGTGACGGAGGATTTTTTAGTTTGTTTAAAATTGCAAAAAATTCCGGAAGATGAATTGGCCGATTTTCTGGTTATTGCGGCCAAATTACTGTTGCTAAAGTCAAAAAGTATTTTACCAAATTTGGTATTGGATGAAGACAGTGGAATCAGTTTGGAAGATCAGTTGAAAATGTATAAAGAATTTGTAGAGGCGGCAAAAAAAATTGAAGATAAAATCAAGAAGAAACATTTTGCATATTTTCGCGAGACCATTTTTAAGCCGGAGGATATGGGTTTTTTCCCACCCAAGGGCTTAAATTCCGGAAAGATGCGGCAAATGTTTGAGGAAATTTTGGAACATTTGAAGCCGTTGTTGGATTTGCCCAAAGCGACATTGGAGAAAACCATTTCCATTAAAGAAAAAATTCAGCATATTTATAGTTTGCTCGCGCAGTACAGCCGCGTTGGGTTTGGCGAGATTTTAAATAATGCCAAAAATCGTACCGAGATAATTGTTTCTTTTTTGGCATTGCTTGAATTGACGAAACAGCGCCATATTGTAGTGGTGCAGGGCAATAATTTTGAAGAAATAATGATTGAAAAAATTTAAAATATGTCTTTAACTTCAAAATTGGAATCAATTCTTTTCATTGCCGGCAAGCCGCTCGCTTTTAAAAAGCTAGCCGGTTTGGCCGAGTGCAAAGAAAAAGAAGTGGAAGATGTAATTAAAATTTTAAAAGAAAAATACAATCAAGCTGAAAGTGGATTGCAAATAATGACTGATGGCAAAGAGGCGCAATTTATGACCAATCCGCAAAATAGCGAGTTGGTAAAAGAATATGTGAAAGATGAAACCACAGGTGAATTGACGCGTCCGTCATTGGAGACACTCACTATTATTGCCTACCGNNACTTTTGATTTTCTTAAATTTTTGGGTATTCATGAATCGTCGGAATTGCCGGATTTTAAAAAATTAAGATCCAATGATTTATTGGATAAATTGTTAAATGACGCGCAACAGACGAATTAATTATAGGGCTTCGCCATATAATCTCATTCGTTCGCAAAAGAAAATTCTTTTCTTTTACCTCACTCATCTCGATTATGATCAGTCAATTTTTATTTAAAACATTTATTTGGCAAGCGTTTATTTTTTTGGGACTTTCAGGTGGCGGTTTTCCAACCGCTCCGGTATCGGTTTTGAATAATCAATCGATGAGAGAACAAATGGCTGAAAAAGCTGCGGCAGAACAAATTGGCGGAGACAGTTTGATAATTTCAGCCGCACCAATAAAAACACTGCCATTGGCCTTGAGTCGATCTGAGCGAGCGCCTCAACGCAAGTCAAACACAGGCGATTTTGACATTAAAAAAAACACTTTTAAATCAGCTTTTGTAATGGATGAAGACACTGAAAATCAACTTTTTGCTGATAATGAAAATGAGGTGCGTTCTATCGGCAGTTTGACAAAATTAATGACTGCTTTAGTTTTTTTGGACACAACACCTCAATGGGACAAGATTGTGGCAATAGAGGCAGCTGATGGTAGCCAAGGCCGTTTAAATGTGATAGAAGGCGAGCAAGCGACAGTAAAAGATTTATTTCATGTTTCTTTAATTAGCTCATCCAATAATGCCACTATGGCTTTGGCGCGCTCTACCGGTTTGTCAATGGAAGAATTTGTTAAAAAAATGAATGTAAAAGCAGTTGATTTGGGTTTGAAGCAAACAACATTTACAGAACCGACCGGTTTGGATCCGGCTAATCAATCAACTGCCAAAGAAATTGCATGGCTTTTGAAATTTGCTTTGTCGGAAAAAGCAATTCAAGAAGTGGTTGTAAAAAAGAATTATGTTTTTAATTTAATGCCAAATGGCCCGGCGCGCAGTATCAGCTCAACAAATGTGCTGTTGTCCGAGCGATTGCCTGTTGGCGCGATCAAAATTGTGGGCGGTAAGACCGGATTTGTGGAAGAGGCGGGATATTGTTTCGCAGTGGCTTTGGAAAATAAAGATGGGCATCAGATTATTACTGTGGTTTTGGGGTCTGATACGCACTATGGGCGTTTTAGTGAAGCGCGAGCTTTGGTTGAGTGGGTTTTCTCGTCTTATGCTTGGCCGCCAGTGGCGGAAACATTTTAAAAAAAATATGTCAATGCAATCGTATTTATTTATTTTATTCAGTGTCATTATTGTCGGGTTTTTGGCCGTTGATTTGGGATATTTTAACCGCAAAAATCACAAAATTGAATTTAGTCCGGCTTTGTTTCAATCGTTATTTTGGATAGCGCTGGCCTTGGGATTTTCATTTTTGATTTTTCTTTTTATCGGCCGAGATCCGGCGGCGGAGTTTCTAAGCGCATATGTGACGGAGAAAATGCTGTCGGTGGATAATTTGTTCGTGATGATGCTCATATTCAGTTATTTCAAATTGGAAGAAAAGTACCATCATCGCGCTTTGTTTTGGGGGATTATGGGCGCTCTGGTTTTTCGCGGTATTTTTATTGTCGCCGGCGTCTACATAATTCACCAATTTTATTGGGTGTTATACATTTTCGGAGCGATTTTAATTTATACAGGCGTGAAACTTTTAAAAGACAAAAAGGAAAAGCACATTGATTTTCAGCACAGTAAAATAATTAAGTTTGCTCATAAAATTTTTCCATTCACAGCCAGCCATCATGGCGGGAAGTTTTTTTTACAAGAGAACGGAAAGTTTTATTTTACCTCACTTTTTTTAATTGTGATTTTGATTGAGGCGACTGATATAATTTTCGCAGTTGATTCCATACCGGCTGTGTTTGCAATTTCGCAGAATTTGTTTATTGTTTTTACATCAAATATTTTTGCCATAATGGGCTTGCGGGCTTTGTTTTTTTTAGTGGAAAGCGTTTTGCATAAATTTCATCATTTGCAAAAAGGACTTGCTTTTATTTTATTTTTTATCGGCGCCAAAATGCTCTCTGGAATCGTGGGAGTGCATATTTCATCTTTGATTTCGTTCGGCATTATTATGTTTGCTTTGGGTTCATCCATGATTCTTTCCGTGATTTTTCCAAAAAAAATATAAGCGAAGCTTGAAATTTCGTCGGGCTTCGCGAGTCAAAAATAAATTTTTGGCTCGGCTCATCCCTAGAAATTATAGCTGGGGAGGGGATCGAACCCTCGACGGCACGCTTATGAAGCGTGTGCTCTACCACTGAGCTACCCAGCCATTATTTAATTCTCAACAACACAATTTCTGGCCTGTTCCAAAAACGCACATGTGGACCTGATTCGCCGATGCCGATGGTATTAAAAATTGGCGGTTTATGATTTGGCAGATATTTGCCATAATCAGCTTTGGTCATTAAACTTTCAGCATCGCCCAAAGCGCCAATCAAAGGTAAGCGAACTTGTCCTCCGTGCGTGTGTCCTGCCACCACTAAATCCAAATTGGTTGCCTCTTTTTTATAGGCAATATCAGGGTGATGGCTAATACCGATTTTTAAAGTATCGTCCTGCACTAAGCCAGATGTTGCTTTTTCAGGATATCTGACTTTGCGCCAATACTCATCAAACCCGGCTAAAATGATTTCCTCGCCTTTTATAATAACCTTTTCCTGCTCATCTGACAAGACATGAATACCTCGCTCTTTTAAAATCTTGGTTATTTCGCGATGTGAATCTGTGTATAGAAATGGCTCGTCTGAGGATATAATACCGTAATCATGATTGCCAAGCACAGTGTATGTTGGCGCGATTTTGACTAGTCCGCCCAAGGCGCGCAAATCATTTTCAAAAGCCGGTAAATCATCAAAAAAAAGAAAGTCGCCGGTCATTAAAATAAAATCAGGTTTGAGTTCGGCGATTTTGGCAATAGCCCGATTGGCAAAATTTTCACCTTTGAATGGCCGAAAGTGCCAGTCGCCGAGTATTACCACTTTGATTTCTTTATTTAATTTGCCAATTTCAATTTTTTGTTCGCGGATTTTTATCCACTGCGGTTCAATATAGCCGCTGTAAATCAGGCCGGCAATGGATAAAAAAACAATAATTGGCGCTATTTTATGTTTGCGCTTAATTAAAATAACAGCCAAAATTGAGGCCATTATTATATACACCAAAAACAAAATTTCGTAAATTATCGCTAAATACATGTGAAAATGCCGCGGGAGAGAATCGAACTCTCATGACCTTGCGGTCGCGGGATTTTGAGTCCCGTGCGTCTGCCAATTCCGCCACCGCGGCTTTATCCTTTATTCAAAATATGATATAATGTGGGTATTCTTAATTATGCCAAAAATCATTTCACTTGTCAACCAAAAAGGCGGGGTGGGCAAAACCACCACTGCTGTGAACCTTGGGGCGTATTTGGCGGCTTTGGGCAAATTTGTTTTGCTTGTGGATATTGATCCGCAGGCCAATGCCACCTCCGGCTTGGGAATTGATCACAGAAAGCTTGAAAAAGGCATATATAACACACTTTTGGGCGAGGCGTCTTTGCGAGATATTGTCTGCAATACCAATCATGAGGGCTATCGTTTGGCGCCCGCTACTTTGGGCTTGGCAGGAGCCAATATTGAATTGATCAATGCGCCCAATCGCGAGTTTAAATTGCGCGAAATTTTGGAAGAGGCAAAGCATGCTTACGAATATATTTTGATTGATTGTCCGCCTTCGCTCGGACTTCTCACTGTGAATGGACTTGTAGCGGCTGACACTGTGTTAATTCCAGTTCAAGCCGAGTATTATGCTTTAGAGGGATTGGGGCAACTTTTGGAAACTATTGGTTTGGTTAAAGAAAATTTGCGACCGGATTTGGATGTGATGGGAGCAGTTTTGACCATGTTTGACAGTCGTAATAAATTATCAAATGATGTTTGGCAGGAATTGTATAAATATTTTCCCAATAAAATTTTCCGTTCGGTGATTCCGCGCAGTGTTCGTCTGGCCGAGGCGCCATCATTTGGAAAATCAATTTTACATTATGATCCGTCGTCCAAAGGCGCAAAGGCCTATGAGCGGCTGGCGCGGGAAATTATTGAATTAAACAATTAATTATATGGCTTTAGGCAGAGGATTAAGTTCTCTTATTCCAACTTTTAAAAATATTTCTGTCTCGGAAATGGCAACTAGAAAATCTGTTGCGAATTTCCCTGTTGAAACAGGTGACAAAAGCGGCAGAATTTGGCAGATTCCTTTGACTGCCATTAAAGCCAATCCTTATCAGCCGCGCCGGAATTTCGTGCACCAGGATTTGGAAGAGTTGGTCAATTCAATTAAAGAGCACGGCATTATTCAGCCGATTATTTTGAGTGAAGCAAATGATGGAGGATATGAATTGATTGCCGGTGAGCGGCGTTTTCGTTCCGCGCAGATTTTAAATTTGGCCACTGTGCCTGCAATTATTCGTCAGGCCAAAAATTTGGAAAAATTGGAATTGGCTTTGATTGAAAATATTCAACGCAAAAATCTTAATCCCGTTGAAGAGGCGTTTGCTTATGAACGATTGGTGGATGAATTTGGGTTAACGCATGAAGATGTGTCAAAAAAAGTCGGCAAGAGTAGGCCGTATGTTTCAAATACTCTGCGTCTGCTGTCTTTGCCGCAAGAAATTCAAAAAGGTCTGATTGATGGAACCATCACCCATACTCTTGGCCGCGCCATTTTGGGTTTGCCAACAGCAAAGGAGCAATTAAAAATGTATCATCAGACAGTGGCGGAAAAAGGCACTGTGCAGGGTGTGGAGCAAAAAGTTGAGGAAAAACGGCTGAATACAACCGGATTGACTCGTCGTGAGCCGGCTGTAATTGATTATGAAAGGCAATTGCGCGAGGCCTTGGGCACTAAAGTGCGCGTGACCAAGCGCGGAGAGAAGGGGAATATTAAAATTGACTATTTTTCTCCCGAAGAATTAAAAAGAATAGTAAAAACAATTGCGTCAAAATAGTTTTTTCTTGCGAATTTTGTCCGCTTCCTTCTTGGGAAATTTCTCCGGAAGGATTTTTGTTTTTAGCCAATCAGTCAGAGAAGAGTGCGCCTTAGCTTTGATGTGTCCACGCGCGGCATTGGTTTTAACAAATTTAAGCCATTCCAAACTTGGGCCTTTGCGATTTTTGTCCGTTAGAATTTCTACCACATCGCCGCTTTTTAAAGATGTGTCCAAGCTGGCTAGCTGGTCATTAATGCGCGCGCCAACGCATTTATTTCCAAGTTCAGTGTGAATTGAATAGGCAAAATCCACCGGTGAGGCGCGTTCTGGCAAATCAATCACATCACCGCGCGGAGTAAACACAAAAATGCGATTTTGAAACACATCAATTTTTAGATTTTCCAAATCAGTAATTTTTTCCAAGCTGACTTTTTGAAAAGCAGCTAATTCTTTAATCCACGCGATATTTTTTGAAGGTATGACAGACCCTTTTTCATCATAATGCCAATGTGCGGCCACACCAAATTCCGCTTCTTCATGCATTTTTTCAGTGCGGATTTGAAATTCCACGATTTGTCCATCAGTTGCAAAAACAGTGGTGTGGATTGATTGATAGCCATTTGGTTTTGGTTGAGAAATATAGTCCTTAATGCGACTTGGCACAGGGCGCCATAATTTATGAATCACTCCCAAAGCGGCATAGCAATCAGCCAAGTCCTTAACAATTACACGCAAGGCCACCAAATCATAGATTTTATTAATGTCGCGGTTATAGCGCAAAATTTTGCAGAACAAACTATAAGTGTGCTTAACTCGACCATGTATTGAGATGATTTCAATGTTGGATGCCTTTAATTCTTTTTGAGTGATTTTTTTAACAGTGTCCAGCCATTGTTTTCTTTGTTGAAAACTTTCAGTCATGAGTTGGGTAATCCAATTGTATTCTTTGGCATTCAAATGTTTGAAAGAGTAATCTTCAATTTGGCCTTTCATTTCACCCATTCCCAAACGATTGGCAATCGGGGCGTAAATTTCCAAACTTTCCAAAGCTACGCGATAGCGTTTTTTTTCAGGCAGAGCGTCCAGAGTTTTTAAATTATGCAGACGGTCGGCAAATTTAATGATAATCACGCGAATATCTTTGGCAATGGACACAAACATTTTGCGCAGATTTTCAATATATCGCTCCATGCCGCGATATTTCAGTTTGCCCAATTTGGTAACGCCTTCAACCATTGAGGCAACATCAGCTCCAAAGTTTTTTTTGATTTCATTCAAACTGATTGAAGTATCCTCGGGAATATCATGCAACAGACCGGCCACAATAATTGGTGTGTCCAGTTTCATTTCAGCCAAGGTTACGGCAACATTCAACGGGTGTTCAATGTACGGCACTCCGGATAGTCGTTTTTGCCCTTTATGCGCGCTTTCGGCAAAATCATAAGCCAGCCGAATCAAATCCAGATCGGCCTCCGGATTGTAGTTTTTTATAATTTTTAAGAGATTTTCAATTGTTTCCATGTGTTTGTTATACATCAGATTTGATTTTTTGTCCACAAAAAAGCCCGGTTGCCCGGGCCTTTTTTACGCGTTTGTTTTACATTCTTTATTACTACAAGAAATTTTATCTTTACCTGAGTAGACCATTAGTGATTTGCAGGTTGCGCATTTTTCACCGGTTGGTTTTTGCCACAGAGCGAATTTGCAATCAGGATATCTTTCACAAGAGTAAAAGATTTTTTTAAAACGGGTGCGTCGTTCCACGATTTCTCCTTGATTGCATTCCGGGCAAGTCACGCCAGTGCCTTTTTTTTCTTTTTTAATATATTTACATTTGGGATAGGCAGAACAGCTTGTAAATTCACCAAATCTGCCATGGCGTTTTTGCAGCTGCGCGCCGCATTGCGGGCATTTTTCTTCCAACAAATTGCTCTCGGCGTTTTGCGCTTTTCCATCAGCTGACAATTGTTTTGTATTTTTACAAGTTGGATAATTGGTGCAAGCCAGAAATCTGCCAAAACGGCCGGTTTTAATTACCATTGGCGAGTTGCATTTTTCGCAAATTTCTTTGGTTTCCTCTTCTGTTAATCCTTTTTTAGTCAGTTCCGCGTCTTTAGCAATTAAATTGGCCGCAAATGGAGTGTAGAAATCTTTGATCACTTGAATCCACTCTGCTTTACCTTCGGCAATGGTGTCAAAGTCATCTTCCATTTTGGCTGTAAATTCATAATCAGCAACTTGTGGAAAATGTTTGACTAAAATATCCGTTACCAAAATGCCGATGTCAGTTGGTTTAAATCGTTTTTTTTCATCTCGTTCAACATATTTTCTAACAATGATGGTGGAAATGGTTGGCGCGTAAGTGGAAGGCCGGCCAATTCCGTGTTCTTCCAATGCCTTGACCAAGGACGCGTCGTTATATCGCGCAGGTGGCTCTGTAAAATGTTGCAGTGGATCAATTTTTAACAATTCAAGTTTTTCTTTTTCAATAAGCGCTGGCAAAATTGATTCCTTTTGGGATTCAGGATAGAGTTTGAGGTAGCCGGGGAACACAATAATATTGCCGGTGGCGCGGAAAATATACTTTCCATCGTCATTCACAATGTCAGCTGCGGTTGCTTCAAAAATTGCTTCGCTCATTTGGCTGGCTAAAGCGCGTTTCCAAATTAGATCATAAAGTTTCCACATCCGCGGTTCCATCGCATCTTTAAGAGACGCAGGATCACGATCCGCCTCGGTTGGGCGAATGGCCTCGTGTGCTTCTTGCGCCAATTTTGATTTTGTTGTGTATTGATGCGGTTTGGCAGGCAAAAAGTCCTTGCCAAAAGTTTGTTGAAGATAGCCGCGCGCCTCATTAAGAAATTTTTCAGCTAAGGTCACTGAGTCGGTTCTCATGTAGGTGATAAGACCAACAGAACCATGTCCTGGAATATCCACGCCTTCATATAGTTTTTGCGCGAGCACCATTGTGAGCTTGGCGGAAAAACCAAGTCGGCGGTTTGCGTCTTGTTGCAGAGTGGATGTGGTAAATGGCGGGAGCGGCCGTTTCTTTACTTGTTTTTTTTCTAAAGATAAAACAGTGTAGCCGGAGTCGATCAATTTTTTTAAAATGGCTTCGGCTTCGTCTTTGGATTTAATTGCCAGTTTTTCCAAAATTTTACCGTTCACTTTATGCAGTCTGGCAATGAATTCTTGTCCATCTTTGGTAAAGTTTGCTTCCACTGTCCAGAATTCTTCAATTTTAAATTTTTGAATCTCTTTTTCTTTTTCCACCACCAAACGCACAGCCACTGATTGCACCCGTCCGGCTGAAAGTCCTTTGGCTACTTTTTTCCATAAAAAGGGCGACAATTTGTAACCCACCAAGCGATCAAGCACGCGTCTGGCTTGCTGGGCGTTGACCAGATTCAAATCCAAGGAACGCGTGTGTTTCATTGCCTCTTGAATGGCATGAGCGGTAATTTCATGAAATACCAACCGTTGGGCCTTGGCCGGCTTTACTTTTAAGATATTAGCCAAATGCCAAGAAATGGCCTCGCCCTCGCGGTCACTATCAGTAGCAAATAGGATGCCATCTGCTTTTTTTGCCAGATTTTTCAATTCCGTCACCACCTTTTTTTTATCAGTCGGAACAACATATTCCGGAGTGAAATCGTTATCAATATCCACGCCCAGTTCGGATTTGGGTAGATCTCGAATATGACCAAAAGAAGACCTTATGATAAAGTCATTGCCTAAAAATTTGGAGATTGTCTTGGCTTTGGTGGGGGACTCCACGATTACGAGTTGAGGCATATGTTAGATAAAATAGCTGTTGTTAAGTAAAATGTCAAATTTTGTGGGTGGCAGGTTCAGCATATAATTTTTTTGACTCGGATAAACTCGTCTGGCCTTTCAGGCCATCGACCTCGGCATTCTCCATCCTTAGCCATAGCAGAATGCCTCGGTCTGGCTCAAACATATCCTCACGCAAAAAAATTATATGCTTCCACCTGCCTTATTTATTAACTATGTACATCATTCCGCCCATATTTTTGACACGACCTTTAATCTCCAATAGTGTTAAAGTTGATAGGGTGGAAGAAGCGGAAAGAGTTGAATCTTTGGTGATATTGTCAATATGTTTGGGCTCACGGGTGATGATTTTGAGAATGGCGGCTTCTTCAGGCGAATCTGCCTTGATTGGTCTGTCTTCCAGTAGTTTTTCAGCTCGTTCAAGATTAAGCTCGTCCAAAATGTCTTCGGATGATGTAACTACATGCGCGCCCATTTTTAATAGATTATTAGTGCCGGCGCAAAGAGGCGAGAAAATACTGCCGGGAATGCTGAAAACCTCGCGATTTTGATCCAGAGCCAGCTTGGCTGTGATTAAAGAGCCGGAATCCACCGCCGCTTCAATTACGAGTACACCCAAACACATACCGGAAATAAGGCGGTTGCGCATTGGGAAATTTTGGCGCAGTGGCAATGCTCCCAAAGGAAATTCAGATATTACGGCTCCGTTATTGGCCAAAATTTGTTCAGCCAACCGGTGATTGGTGTGCGGACAAAATTGATCAACACCTGAACCCAATACAGCAATGGTACGACCGCCGACTTGAAGAGTCGCGGCATGCGCGCAAGCATCAGCACCAAGAGCCAAGCCGCTCACAATGGTGATCCCTTGGCTGGCCAAAGCAGTAACAATTTCATCAATCACTTGCCTGCCGTATTGACTAACTTTTCGCGAACCAATCACTGCCAAAGGAGATTTATCACCACCATCTGGGAGTGCGCCTTTAACATAAATCATTGCAGGCAGATCGTAAACTTCTTTAAGTAATGGAGGATAGGCAGCGTTTTCCGGCGTCACAATTTTTATATTTTCTTTTTCAATTTTTTCCCATTCCGTGTCAGGATTGATTTTTGTTCGCGTTTCAATAAATTCCAAAGCGATTTTTTCATCAATTCCGGCTTTGACCAATTCAGATAAGCTAGCTTTGAAAGCGCGTTCATAATTAGAAAAAGCCCGTTTTAATTTGAACAGGGCTTTGGAACCGAATTTGATAAATAAAGAAAGAGCGACTAGATATTTTAAATCCTCCATATCGCCGTTTAATTATATTTTGTCATCGCTTTTTCAATTCTTTCATCTATAGCGAATTTAATCGCCTCAACAATAGTTGCCAGTGTTTTTTTGAAAATAGTGTCTTCTGCCAAACTGAATTTGCTCAAAACAAAATCCGCGCCGAATTTTTTTGTTGATTTAGCAGACGCGATGCCAATACGAAAACGGATAAAATCTTGCGTGCCGAGTAAATCAATAATTGATTGCACGCCATTGTGTCCGGCCGCCGAGCGGTCGCGCTGAATTTTAATTTTTCCCAAAGGCAGATCCAAATCATCATGGATCACCCAAATGTCAGTTGGTTTTATTTTATAAAATTTAGCAGCCGGCGTCACAGCTTGGCCGGAATTGTTCATAAATGTTTGCGGTTTGAGAAGCAGAATTTTTTCTTTGCCAATTTTTCCTTCAGCCATTTCCGCGTGGAATTTTTTATTATTCACCCAATCGTCAAATTCCAAATCAGCCATTAATTTATCAAGCACAACAAAGCCGACATTATGCCGTGTTTTTTCATATTCCTTGCCAGGATTGCCCAGGCCGATGATTAACAACATATTAGATATTAATTTTTTTCGTGTATACCACAACCGGCGTGCCGATCAAATTAAATTCCATGCGTAATTGGTTTTCAATAAAACGCAGATATGATTCATGAAGCGATGTTTTTTGTTTGATTGCCACCTGGAATGTTGGCGGATCAATCGCCACTTGTTTAAGCGAGTAGATATGTGGGTGGCGAACTCCTTTGCCTTTGGTGGGTAAACGATGATGAATCAGTCTTTTCATCAAATCAGTCAAGATTGGCTCTTCAATTGTTTTTCCGCGCCCAAGCATTACTTTTCTAATCATTTCAAAAACTTTATGCACGCGCCAGTGTGTTTTCGCGCTGACAAAAACAATTGGCGCATAAGCCAAAAACGGAAATGTCAGGGAAAAATCTCGTCGAATTTTTTCTTCCGCTTCTTCTCCTTGATCCTGAAACAAATCAAATTTATTAATAACAATAATTAAACTTTTTTGGCTTTCTTTAACCAGCATTGATAATCGTTTGTCTTGGCCTGCGAAGGGCTCGCTCGCGTCCAGCACAAGCAATACCAAATCAGTGTGCCGCAACCCGCTTTCAGTCTGGCGCGCGCTGATTTTTTCCAAACTGCTTGATTTGATTCTGCTTTGGCGTCGCAATCCGGCAGTGTCCAGAAAAAGAAACGGTTCGCCATCCAAAAGCATTAAAGTGTCATGTGTTTCGCGAGTAGTGAACGGCACAGGGCTTACAATCACTCTTTCTTCGCCAATTAAAGCGTTGAACAGCGACGACTTGCCAACATTTGGTCTGCCGATAATGGCCACCCGAGTGGCAACTTTTTCCATTGGTTTCATTGCTTTGAGCGACTTAATGTGCGGTGATAATTTATCAATCATTACATCCAACATATCTCCGACTCCGGAGCCGTTTACCGCGGAAATCGGCAATGGTTCGCCAAAGCCAAGCTTGTGCCAGTCCTGTTCATGAACTTGCAAACGGATTTTGGGATTGTCAGCTTTGTTGCCAGTAAAAATTATTGGCATTTTGGTTTTTCGCAATTCCTGCGCCCAAAGTTTTTCTTGCGGCATAATTCCGCTTTGTAAATCCACTAAAAAAATTATGGCTTGCGCTTCTTCAATTGCTTTGTCAATCTGTATTTGGATTTCTTTTTCATAAGTCGCTTTTTTGTCAAAATCAATTCCGCCTGTGTCAATCAAGCGGTAGGTGATTCCGCGCCATAAAAAAGGAGCAACATTGCTCGTGCGAGTGGTGCCTGCCACTTTGGAAACCATAGCTTTTCTTTTTTCTGTCAAACGATTAAAAAGCGCGGATTTGCCAACATTGGTGCGACCCACAATGGCGATGGTTGGCAGTTGTTTTTCCGGTAATATGATTGTCACAAAGTAGTATTGGTTTGTATCAGCTGGGCATTGCTTGATTGAGCTTTGTCTTTGCCAATAATGATTAAAATATCAGGAAGCGGTTCATCAGATAGGTCGGTTGGCGCGTCAGAAGAAATTTTTGCGTTCAATTCTTCTGATAATTTATCAGTGGCCGCGGCGTATTTTCCCTGACTGAAATCATAGATGATTGTTTTTTCGTAATTTCTTTGTTTAGCATTGGCTACGCTGTCAATAACAATTCCTTTTTGCTCCAAATCGGTTTTGGCCAAAGCAGCTAAGCCAAGAAACCAAGTGCCATTTTGTATTTGTATGCGCGGTCCGGCTGGAACAGCCGGTGTTTTCGCAATCGTGTCTTGTGGGGTTTTAATTAAAGAAATATCAAAAAGATTATTGGCTAATCGTTTGATTTCGTCATAATTGCCGGCGCGTGGCGCCAAGACCGCGGCTCCGTTGTAATTTGTTTCCACCAGCGGGTCTTGATCGGTTCCGGCCGAAAGCACGCGGCTGATCATATTTTCATAATCAAGATTTTTGGCCATTTTGTAAAAGCGGCTGATCTCCCAAAGTTCCAAATCGGTTTGTAAGTGCGCGTTTAGATTTTCAAAAATGTTTTGCAAGTGGCCAAGATTGAAAAAAGTGGAAAAAGAAAAGGCCTTTTCTTTCAGCGCAGCGAGAATTTTTTGCTGGCGCCGGCCGCGAGCGAAATCATTGCCCTCGCCATTATTACCATGGCGGCTGCGCGCGTAATCCAGAGCTGTTTGTCCATCCATTTTTTTCCATCCCTTTTCAAAAGAAATGGTTTGAAATTTGTAATTCGGCGCAGGGAATTGAGTATCAATGAAAGTTCTATCAACATACACATCAACTCCGCCCAATTCATCAATCACTTTGATAAAACCCTCAAAATCAACTCGCACGGTATAGTGTATTGGTAGGCCAATGACATTCTCCACCACTTTTTTTGCCAATTCAGCGCCTTGGCCGTGCGATTGCAGTTCACCCATGGCATTGGCTTCATTAATTCGTCTGAATCCATAGCCCGGGATTTCAGTTAAAAGATCGCGGGGTATTGAAAGAAGCGCAATTTTATTTGTTGATGGTTTTAAACTTATTAAAATAATAGTATCGGTAAGCCAAGCGCCGTCGTGTCCTGCCCCGCCCATGCCTAAAAGTAAGGTGTTGATACGGTCGTCTTTTTCACCTTTGAGTTTGCGGTCGGAACTTAATATCAAGTTTTTGATTTGGCGCAAAATGCCGGGTTTTTCAGGATTAGGTTGATTTGCGTCACTTGGTTCGCCTCCAAAAAGCAAAGCCGAGATGACTGTGGCGACAATTAAAAAAAATATGGCGAGTCCGACCCACAGCCAATATCTTCGTTTTTTTTGCTCGGTTTGTTGCGGCTCTAAAAGATTGATATTAATTTCCGGCATACATTATGTCATTGCGAGCCCCGCAATGACGGGGTGAAGCAATCTCGTAGTTTGATTATACTTGAAAACTCGTCAAAAAGCAATGACTCTTGTTTTTCAGCCAAGTTTGTGATATCCTGATAAAAAAGGGCGGCTAGCTCAGCTGGTTAGAGCGTACGATTCACATTCGTAAGGTCATAGGTTCGATTCCTATGCCGCCCACCATAATCTAAAATTTATGACCTTTGAAAATGAAACAATTCAAACCGACGGCTTTAATATCATTCACGAGTGGGAAATTCCGGAAACATTGCAATATCAACGAGGCAAGTTGTGGTATATTGTGATGAGCGCGATTACTTTGGTTTTGATCGCTTTTGCTTTGCTTACGGCGAATTTTCTTTTTGCATTGATGGTGGTGCTTTTTGCCGCTATTATTTTTATGAGTCATACTCGCGCCCCGCTTTTGCTTAAAGTGGGGATTACTGATAAAGGGATTTTGATCAATGAACGGCTGTACAATTACGCGGACATGAAATCATTTTGGATAATCCATGAGCCGCCGGTTACCAAGGATTTATATCTTGATTTTCAAAGTTCAATCAGGCCGCCATTGGCATTGCACTTGGATACGCAAGAGCCGGAAGATATTCGACAGACACTGTCTCAATTTTTGGCGGAAGACGGCAATAAAAAAGAAGTGCCGCTGTCAGAATTGATTTGGAAGATTTTGAAGTTGTGATTTAGGTTTAAGTTTTAAGCCCTCGTAGTTCAACGGATAGAATGCAAGATTGCGGATCTTGTGATCGTGGTTCGATTCCACGCGAGGGCATTTGGGAAATTAAAAACACCACCCTATGGGTGGTGTTTTGATTTATTGATTTTTTTCAATTTCGTCTATAATTTCTGGCGTTTTTTCCGTAATCATTCCTTTGCAGTCCAGTATCCCCACACTGCGCGCCCATTCATTCAGAGTTGTTTTATATTTTTCTTCAAATATTTTAATGCGGTCTCGTGTAGGTTCGTTCTTTTCGCGGGCTATCCAAATGGACACGCCTTCTTTATCTTGGGCGGAATATTTTTTTGTTTCAGGTTGAATTGTGTTTGGAGTGCTAATAATGTCGGGCATATTGAGTAAGTTAACTTTATTATCACTATACTCCAATAAAAAAACCGCGTCAACTAACCGGCAGTTCTGCCTGTCAATGAACGCGGTATTTCGGAGTTCCCCTTATAAAAGGGTGTGCGGGAAGAGGCGGCCTGGTTGTGGCCGTGAAGCGGGGGGAGGGTTAGCTGCGGTGGCCGTTGCGGTTGCGCTGTTGAAAGTCGTGGGTACGTTTTTCCATCTCGTCGAGGCGGTGGCGAATGAAGTCTGTGTCCTGACCGATGGATGCGAGTTTGTGGTCAGGTGTGGCTCTGATACCATACCTCATTCGTACGACTTTTTCCTCTTGAGGATTGAGCGCTCTCCCGAGCACGATGCTGACATTGCGCGACAAGTCGCTCTTCAGATCGCGCACTTTGGTGCTCTTGCCATTTCCCATCTTCTTGCGAGTTCTCTTCACAGAATCCTCCTTCATTTGAGTTCTCGGCGAAATTGCCGAATTAGTAACAGTATACTGATTTTGTGAATGTTTGTCAAGCGTGGTATAATATCCACATATGTTAGACAAAAGCATTTTATTACCCGCGGCAGTAATTATTTTTGCCGCAGTTTATTATTTTTGGCAAAAACGGGGCGGCTTAAATTTGTCTTTGGGCAGTTCGGCCACGCCCTATTTAAGCCAATTCGCTGTTGATTTCACCCAATTGGCCAAGATTGGCAAAATTGACCCGGTGATCGGCCGTGAAGAAGAAGTGCAAAAATTAACGCAGGTCTTGTCTCGTCGCAGTAAAAATAACGCTTTGCTCCTTGGCGACCCGGGTGTAGGGAAAACCGCCATTGTGGAAGGTTTGGCCCAGCGCATTGCGAGCGGTGATGTGCCGCAGATTTTGAAAAATAAACGGGTGCTTGCTTTGGATGTGGCGTCAATAATGTCCGGAACAAAATATCGCGGTGAATTTGAGCAAAGGGCTAAAAAAATTGTGCAGGAAATCAGCGCTTCCGGCCGTTCTATTATTCTTTTCATAGACGAGGTTCATTCTTTGGTGCAATCGCAGGGCTCGGAGGGCGCGATTAATTTTTCCGACATTTTGAAGCCGGCTTTAGCGCGCGGTGATTTGCAGATGATTGGCGCCACCACGATTGTTGAATATGAAAAATACATTAAGCCGGACACTAGTTTGGAACGGCGTTTTCAGCCAGTCATGGTGAGGGAAGCCAATGCCGAAGAAACAATTTCCATTCTGCAAGGTATTAAAGACAAGTATCGCGAGTATCATCAGGTGGAGTTTACCGACGCGGCGTTGGAGACGGCGGTAAAGTTGTCGCAGGAAAAAGTCAAAGGCAGGAAATTGCCGGACAAAGCCATTGACGCAATTGATGAGGCCGCGGCTATGGTGCGGGTGTCTCATCTTCACGAGAGCGTGCCCGCAATTTTGTATCAGGCCGCAGTTTTGAAGTATCCGGAAATAGCGGCTATTTGGAGCCAGATTCAAAAATTGGATGAACAGATTCATAAGGTGTATAATAAAGAAGGTGCGGACAGGCTTGTTGCTGAACGCGAAAAATTGGAAGAAGATTTGGCAAAAAAGGGGATTTCCGTGGTTGATTCCGCGGATGTGCAAAAAGTGATTGAAGCGTGGAGTTTGGAGAAATAATTAAAAAATTAAATTTAATTCATTTTATGGACACTATGACAAAGACACAAAGTGTTTCCGCTACCAAGCTGGCTGTGGCCACAGCCGTGCTTTTTGTAGCTGGGGGTTTGGCTATGGCAACTTTGCCGGGCCAACAAGGAGAAAAATCAGCCGGTCCAATTTCCGGATCCAGTTTAGTCAAAGTCACTTCTTGCGAACAAAAGGGAGCTGATATTGAAGTAAGCAGAAACAATAGTCCAAAGTATATGATGAAGGCCGGTTGCAAAAATACCGGCAATGGATTTTTAAATTATACTTATCAATGCNNCGGCGACCAGTGCTGCGTATAAAGTTTTCTGGGCGCCATGTTCGTCGATTACTATCTTACCAAATGCTGATACATTAAAAGCAACCGGTGGTGTTGTGACAGTTGGCGCGAACAAGCTTTTAGCTGTTTTTGATTTTGCAGCTTATATTAAAGAATCCACTATCACTAGTTTGGTATTGACGAAGACAGGAACTATTAAGAATGAAAATCTGACCAATATAAAATTAACTGATGTAAATGGTTTTGTGTTGAGCGGTTCTCATTTCAGCCCGCTTAGCCCTGATAAACTCGCTTTTACTTTTAATAAAGTAGTTCCTACAAATGCAATCGTAGCGACCAAATTAATGATCTCGGCTGATATATCAAATGCCGCGTTAAACGGGGATACTTTATCTTTGGGCATTAATTCCATTTCTGATGTTGGCACAACATCATACATCGGTGTAAGTTTGCCTGTGACTTATGGGCCGGTGACGGTAAATAAAGCGGAGGCAATTTTGTCAGTCGCTTGGACTATGGATACGCCAAGTGGTGTATCCGCGCCATCAGGAGCACAGATTTTAGGAAAATTGAAGTTTTCTAATTCCGGCGGAGCGACACAAGAGACAGCGACAATAAATAGTTTGACTATTCAGGGAGCAAGTACTTTTCCAGTAAGTGGTTGGAAATTGTACAAGGATTCAGTATCTGATTCGCCTTTAGCCGAAGGGCAAATCGTGGCCGATGAATCAAGTACAAGTACTTTCAAAGTTGTGTTTAGCAATTTTGAAACAATGATTGCCGGAAGCCAAGATAAAACTTTTTTCATTGCCGCTGACACTACTGCTGTTACAAAACTTTCGCAATCTTCATTAGTTGCTAAATTTTTGTCTGTCCAAGTTAAATCTGCCAGTGACATTGGGAGTAGCGTCACTGTAAAAGATCAATTCCCATTACAATCGAAGACATTCACTTATTAGGATGAACAATAAAATCGCTCCGATGCTTTCACGAGGTCGGAGCGATTTTAATTTGGAGCGGATTTTGGTACAATGGTTTTTGTATGGTCTCTCTATCCACCCCACTATCGCAGTTTCCAACAGTTAAAAAATCTTTGCTTAAAAAATTGTCTTCTTTGGGTCTGCGTTCAGCGCAAGACCTGCTTTTTTATTTTCCTTTTCGCTATGATGATTTTAGTCATATTGTGCCCATCAATCAATTGCAAAGCGAATCGCGAGTGACTGTGCGTGGGCGATTGCAGCTTATCGCCCACAAGCGCGGTTCATTTCAACGACGTTTGATTACCGAAGCCATGTTGGCTGATAATACCGGACAGTTGCGCGCGGTTTGGTTTAATCAACCATATATTGCCAAAGTTTTGCAAGTCGGGGATAAATTGTCTTTGGCCGGCAAAGTGGAGTTGAGTCGTTTTGGTTTGCAGATGGTTAACCCCACTTTTGAAAAAGTAAAAGTTGATGGAGTGAGCGTGCATACAGGTCGCTTGGTTCCGATTTACCCAACTACAGCAGGAGTCACGCAAAAGCAATTGCGTTTTTTAATCAGTAAGGCACTTTTGGCGGCGAGCCAATGTGAGGAATGGTTGTCGCAGGATATTATTCGCGTTAATAATTTTTCAACGCTTCCAGTCGCTCTGCAAGAAATTCATTTTCCATCAGGTGGCGTCAAATCAGATCACGCTCGCGAACGATTTCAATTTGAAGAATTATTTTTGATTCAATTGAAAAATGAATTGGCGAGGCGCGAATGGCGCGGTTGTTCGGCCTTGCCTGTAATTTTTCAAGAAAAAGAAACTAAAGATTTTGTGGCCGGACTGGGTTTTACCATGACTGACGACCAACGCCGCTCGGCTTGGGAAATTTTGAAAGATATGTCCGGCAATCAGCCGATGAATCGTTTGTTAAATGGCGATGTTGGTTCTGGAAAAACAGTGGTGGCTCTGACGGCAATTTATAACACAACACTCAATCATTTTCAATCCGCATGGCTCGCGCCTACGGAAATTTTAGCTCAACAGCATTTTGCAACTGCCTGCAGTTTATTTGATGGTCGCGGAGTGAGAGTTGGGCTTTTAACAGGAAGTGTGGCTAAAATTAATGATAAAGAAAATGAGGATTGTCCCAAAAAAAAGTTTTTGTCAGAGGCGGTGGCCGGGAAGATTGATTTGGTGATTGGCACTCACGCTTTGATTGGGGATAAGGTGCATTTTTCAAATTTGGCTTTGGCGATTGTGGATGAACAGCATCGTTTTGGNNCAGAGGAGGCAGATTTTTGTCATTTGCCCTTTGATTGAAGAAAAAGAAGCGGAAAGCGGCCGTCAGTTAATTTTAATGGAGAAAAAGAGTGTGCTCGCGGAGTATAAAAAATTGTCAGAAGAAATATTTTTTGATTTGCGAGTAAATTTTTTGCACGGCAAAATGAAGTCAAAAGAAAAAGAANNGGACTGGCGCAATTGCATCAATTTCGCGGTAGAGTTGGGCGCAGTGTTCACCAATCATATTGTCTGCTGTTCACCAACGCCGTGAGTGATTTGTCAAAAAAACGGTTGGGATATTTTGTAAATACAGCCGATGGGTTTGAATTGGCAGAAAAGGATTTGGAATTGCGCGGACCTGGTGAAGTGTTTGGCGAAACACAACACGGTTTTCCGGAATTGAAAATTGCTACTTTGCAAAATTTGGAGTTAATTAAAAAAAGTCGCGAAGCAGCGCGGCAAATTATTGATTCTGACCCGACTTTGGCTAAGTTTTCTCTATTGAGGAAAAAACTGGTCGAGTGGGAAAGGGGAGTGCACCTAGAATAAAAATAGTGCGGGGCTCTGGGCAAAAGTT
Organism: Candidatus Magasanikiibacteriota bacterium; assembly: GCA_003514455.1. GTDB lineage: Bacteria > Patescibacteriota > Patescibacteriia > Magasanikbacterales > UBA10003 > UBA10003. Next base: position 2,088 of record DOQH01000038.1, on the reverse strand, counting down.
TTCTGGCTGCGGAACTCGCCTGGCTCTTCGAGCCACCGGCCTCGGCAAACCAGCCAAGGACTTAAATGATTTGCCTCGGCCTGGCTCAAACAATCCTCGCTGGCGAAAACTTTTGCCCCTCCGCCCCGCTTATTATTTTCTCAATTACTTCCTTTACATTTTTAATGTGAGCGATTTTTATGCCGGAAGATTTTAACAATTCTTTGGTCGGCGGAAGTACCGCGTATTTCATGCCCATTTTTTGCGTTTCTGAAAGTCGTCGCTCCATTTGCGCCACCGGCCGCACTTCTCCACCAAGTCCAACCTCGCCAAAAGCCACCAAATCCGGCGGTAGATTTTTGTTTTTCAAAGCCGAAGCAATGGCCAAAACCACAGCCAAGTCCGCCGCCGGTTCATCGGCTTTTAGTCCGCCAATAACATTTAAAAATATATCATAACTTTCTAAAGGCAAGCCGGTTCGTTTGGCCAAGACGGCAATCAGTACCTGCAAGCGGTTCAAATCAAATCCGGAAGCGCGGCGTTGTGGATAACCAAAATTAGTTCTCGTTACCAGCGCTTGAATTTCCAAAAGAATCGGCCGCGAGCCGGCAATTAGGCAAGTGATAATGGATCCTGGTACCGGTTCGCCTCGGCCTGATAAAAATGCTTCGGAGGGATTTTTCACTTCTTTCAATCCCAGCGCCGTCATTTCAAAAATACCGGCTTCGGCCGTGGAGCCAAAACGGTTTTTTACAGAACGCAAAATACGAAATTGATGAAATTTATCTCCTTCCAAATACATTACCGTGTCCACGATGTGCTCCAAGGTTTTGGGGCCGCCGAGCGTGCCCTCTTTGGTCACATGGCCGATAATGATAATGGGCACGCGCGTATTTTTGGCCGTCTCGGTCAATTTGGCGCAAGCGGCTTTGAGTTGGGTGGGATTGCCGGCCGGGCCGGTCACTTCAATGCTGGTAAGCGTTTGAATTGAATCAACAATAGCCAAGGCGGGTTTCACTTGTTCAATCGTGGCGCAAATTGTTTCCACATTTGTTTCATCCAGAAATTCCAATTGGCTCGGCTGTAATTTTAGCCGGTCAAAACGCAGTTTTACTTGTTCAGCTGATTCTTCGCCCGAGACATAGAGTACTTTGGTTGGTAGAGCGCTCGCAATTTGCAACACCAAAGTGGATTTTCCAATACCCGGCTCGCCTCCCAAAAGAGTCAGTCCACCCGGCGCCAATCCACCGCCAAGCACGCGATCAAATTCATCCATTCCTGTTTTTAAGCGCGTCACTTCCTGCCCGATGATGTTTCCGAAATTAATTGTCTTTCCGGCCGGCGCGTTATTTTTTTTATCTTTTAAATTTTTAATTTGTGCCGCGACCACTCCTGTTTCTTTAATAGTGCTCCAGCTGCCGCATTCCAAACACCGCCCGGTCCATTTGGAATACTGGGCATCGCATTTGGAGCAGGAAAAAATAGTAGAGTCGGATTTCATACTTAAGGAGAACAGCGATTAGAAGATGCGCTTAAATTATATTCAAAATGCCACCATTCTGCGCAATAGCGTTTAAATCCAGCTTCTTTCATGATGTTTTGCAAGAGAAACACATCATCATTTGAGAAATTAGCAAATTCACCCGTGATTTTTCCACAAATCAAATTATTTTTAAAACAAATATCAATAGCTCTTCCGGTCAAATGAGGCGCGTTGCAACTTGGTTTAGCTACTTTTTTTCTGGCGGCATCTTCCGAACCGTATTTGGTCAAGGCCTCTTGCCATTTTTTTTCTTGTTCCGCCATGGTGCGAAATCCGCCATGAATGGTAATTTGTAAAATTTTGCCATTTTTTTGTGCCAACTCCGATGCTTTTTGCAATGGAGATATCATGTCCTTATGTATGGAACGATCGCCTTCTTTAGCGATTTCAGTGGGAATTATTCCAGTTTCTGACTCCGTAAGACACGAGGCGCTTACGCCGTCGGCCGCCGCGCCATTATCAGATCCGGCTTTTACTATATCTAATTCTATTGGTTTGATAACATTGATTTTTAAACTTTTAAATTTTACCAAATCCGGATTGATGAGATAGAGAATCATGTAAGA
>DOQH01000028.1 GCA_003514455.1 Candidatus Magasanikiibacteriota bacterium | reverse complement strand
GACTTCCTGCGGTGTTGGCGCATGCTTTGGCAATACCGGCTTCACGACTTGCGTGGCTGGCGCCTATGTCAACGACACCTGCGATTCGCTTTCTGGTGCCACAGCCGAATCCTGCAACGGCCTTGATGACGACTGTGATGAAGCAGTAGATGAGGATTTCCCACTTCTCAGCGATGACTGCGACGGTGGTGATTCTGATGAGTGTGAGAATGGCACCTACACTTGCAAGCTGGACGGCTTAGGTGTTGAGTGTGTGAATGAGGAACCGGAAGGTTTTCCCGGCTATGAAGAAGTCTGCGACGACGAGGACAATGACTGCGACGGCGTGATCGACGAGGACGATGTCTGTTCCTCCTGCAACAATCCTCTCGACGACTTGGTTTGCGGCCAAACTTTCCTTGGTGCGACTGGCGATGTCAGCTGGCTTGATGGCTACTCCTGCAAGTCAACACTGAACGAGTCCGGCAACGAGGCCGTGTTCGTCTTCAACAGCGACATGAGCGGACTGTCGGTCATGGTGAAGCCGATCAACCTTGACCCGGCCACAGCTGACTTGGATGTCTTTGTTCTGTCTTCCTGCTCGGCAAGCTCTTGCCTGAAATATGGCAACACCTCTGCCACCTGGAGCCCGACGGCAGACACCGACTACTTTGTGGTCGTGGACGGCTACAAAGGAGCATCCGGCGAGTTTGATCTGCAGGTAACCTGCAAGGAAACGAACTGCAGTGATGGCTTGGACAACGACAGCGACGACGCGACCGACTGCGCGGATAGCGACTGCGTAGGCAAGGTCGTCTGTCTCTAAAAGTACTCAACCCTCCATGGGCGTGGGAGAAACCAAACGCCAAGTAATGATGGCTTAGGCCATTATCGCGGCCCGGTGAGAATTACGCGCAACGCGCGACTCTCTCCGGGCTCTTTTTTTACCCACTTTTCTGATAAAATACCATTTATCATCACAGCAATGGAAAGAACGCCTTCTTGGTAGGCGCCTAATACAAGGCCTTGTGAAACAAACACCTTTATGCTATAATTAATATATATGTTAATTTTAGCGTAATAATCTATTTTTTATGTATATTAAGCGAAAAATTGAGGATGAAATTCTCAAGTATATTGAAAGGCCGGAAATAATCGCTTTGATTGGTCCTCGCCAATGCGGCAAAACCACTACTATTAAAAAAATCTATGATGATCTTAAGAATGCCGTTTTTTTGACTTTTGAAGATCAGGAAGTCCTTAATTTATTTGAAAAAAACATCAAGGAATTTATTGCCGTCTATATTATTGGCAAGGATTATGTTTTTATTGATGAATTTCAATACGCGAGAAATGGGGGAAAACTTTTAAAATTTATTTATGATACTCATCATACCAAGATAATTATTTCCGGCTCTTCCGCGCTTGATCTTACGGTTAAGGCGGCGAAATTTTTGGTGGGCCGGGTTTTTGTTTTGGAAATGTTACCATTTGATTTTAGTGAGTATTTGTCATTCCGCGACAGTGAGTTTCTCGTTGATTATGAAAAAAATAAAATTGATTTAAACAATGTCAAATCTAATTCTTTGACTGAAAAACAAAACGACACATTTAAAAAATATTTTGAAGAATACCTTATTTGGGGTGGTTACCCCGCTGCGGTTTTATCCAAAACCGAGGAAGAAAAAAGAGAAGTTTTAAAAAATATTTATAATACTTATTTTTTAAGAGATGTAAAAGATATTTTAGGATTAGTGGATGATTATAAATTGGGGAAACTAATTAAAGCGCTAGCCTTGCAGGTCGGAAATATGATTGAATATGGAGAATTGATGGAAATTTCAGAGTTTTCCTACCATACTATTAAAAAATATCTTAATTTTCTTAATAAAACATACATCGCCGGTTTCATTCGTCCTTTTTATAAAAATAAAAGAAAAGAAATCGTGAAAAATCAGAAGGTTTATTTTTTTGATACCGGCCTGCGGAATCATATAGTGAATAATTTTCAAGCTTTATCCGCGCGTCCGGATGCCGGTGCCTTGCTGGAAAATGGCTGTTATATGCAGTTTATAAAAAGTGATTATTCACCGCAGTATTGGCGTGATAAAAATAAACACGAAGTAGATTTTATTTTGGATATTGGAGGCGGTAAGTATGTGGCAATGGAAGTAAAAACCAATCAAAAGAAGTGTTTTATATCCACTGTGTTTAAAAAGGATTATAAAGATTTTTTGATTTTTTGTTTATATTTTAATAAAGATAGAGACGCGGTAATCGGCGACTTATTTATTCCTTTGTTATAAATTTGGGAATATGCAATGGCTATTTTACCTCTTAATTTTTCTTGCCCCATTTCTTGGTTTGGTGGTGGATTGGCATTCTTTTCAATGGGCGCGCCAGATTCCATATCTTGGCTCTTTTGACGCGCCTGCGGCTGATTTTTTGGCCATGATTGTGTTGGCTGGCGGGCTTTTCACTTCATTCAAATCAATAAAAGTGACTTTACGCCATGCCGGCTTTTTTTTCTTTCTCCCTTTTCTTGTCATCAGCGTTTTGTCTTTGTGGCAAGTTGCCCCGGATCAATTCAATTCTTCGTTAAAGTACCTCCTGCGTCCGATTTTATTTTTCTATTTGATGTGGGTGGCTTTGCCAATAATGCTGATTGATTCTGAAAAGATTTTGAATAAAGTAATAAAGATTTTTTTCTGGACAGGTTTGCTATCGGCTTTGATGGGTTTTATTTCGCTTTTTTTCGGCCAGTCAATTTTTGGGTTTTGGCAAAGAGCCACGCCAATTTCTTTTTGGGGACTTGCGCCTCTGGGCTTTAATCATAATTTATTGGCTGAAGTTCTGGTCGCCACCTCGCCTTTGGCTTTTTATTTATTCGTTCGTCATTTTGACCAAGCCAAGAAATTTTACTTTTTTAGTTCGCTTTTAATCGCGGCTATCGCGCTTTTGACTTTTGCCCGCGCCGCTTGGCTCGCGCTTGCCGCGCAATTATTGATATATTTTTTACTGTCTCACAATGGTCAAGAAAAATTGCGTCATTTGCGCCAGTGGGCTCTGCCGGCTTTGCTCATAATTCCTTTGGCCGTTTACATGTTTTTGTTTTCCATAAGTCCAATCGTTCAGTCATCCAATTCCACTCGGCTGGATTTGACCGGTATTGCTTGGACTTATTTTAAAATGCATCCTTGGTTTGGCAACGGGGTTGGCACATTTGTGCCTTTGGTTGAATCAACGCGATTATTTACCGTGGAATATGGCGACCCTTTGGACGCGCACGGAGTGATTCAAAAAATAATGGCCGAGCAAGGGCTGTTAGGGTTGATTACTTTTTTTATTTTCATCAGCTGGATTTTATCGCGAATTTGGCGCGGTTGGCGCGCGGCAGACAGCGATAACAAATTATTATTGCTTTGTTTCTTCATGTCAGTATCAGGTTCTCTGATTTACCAATTATTCAATACATCCTATTACAACACGCATCTGTGGTTGCCGGTGGGGCTGGCCTTGGCAGCTGTTAATGTCATTCCTGCGAAAGCAGGAATCCAGAAAATTTATGATAGGTAAATATTACATTTATATATTAGCCAGTAAAAGAAACGGCACTCTATATATTGGCGTGACAAATAATCTAGCCAGGAGAGCGCAAGAACATAAAATGAAATTGATTGAGGGTTTCACAAAAAAGTATGATATTGATAAACTCGTTTATTTTGAAGAATACGCTAATGTTAATGAAGCATTAGTCAGGGAAAAACAATTGAAGAGATGGAAAAGACAATGGAAATTGGAATTGATTGAAAAATTAAATCCTAATTGGGATGATTGGACTGGATCCCTGCTTTCGCAGGGATGACAATCTATCGGAAGCAATTATTACAAATTATGTTCAATAAAATTAAAATCATTTTTGTCATGAACGCGTTGGAAATCGGCGGAGCCGAGAAGTTTTTTTATGATTTGCTCAAACATTTGGACAAAGAAAAATTTGAACCTCAACTGGCCACGGTCATCGGCGGGGGAGCGTTGGAAAATGATTTCCGCGCGCTGAATATTCCTTTGCACATTTTTGGACTGCGACGAGTGCGCTATTGGAGTGGCATCAAACAATTTTATCAACTTTATTGTCTTTTTATCAAAGAAAAACCGCAAATCGTGCACACGCAATTGTTTGCCGCCGACCTGTGGGGCCGTTTGGCCGCTTGGCTCGCGCGTGTTCCAATTATCATCACGACCGAGCAAAATATCAATTACGACCAGAGCTGGATTAGGGAATTATTAAAACGAATTACTTATCATTTTGCCGCCGCGACTGTGGCGATTTCTTCGGCAGTGAAAAGATACGCGCGGTATAAATACAATGTGTCCAAGGAGAAAATTGTGGTTATTCCAAATGATGTTGATGTTGAGGAATTTGAACAACAGTTGGCCTTGGCGTTGGCGGCCAAGCCGGTCAAAACGATTATCCTCACAGTTGGCCGTTTAGTTGAGCAAAAAGGCCAAAAATATCTTTTAGAGGCCTTTGCCGAGCTTAAAAATAATGAGAATTTTGAATTATGGATTGTTGGTGAAGGGCCTTTGCGCGCTGTTTTGGAACAGCAGGCCAAGGAATTGAATATTGAAAAACAGGTAAAATTTTTAGGCGCTTGCCGCGATATTCCCATTCTTTTATCACAAGCCAGTTTGTTTGTTTTCCCATCATTGTGGGAGGGGTTGGGTATCGCGGTATTGGAAGCGGCCATTGCTAAGGTGCCGATTGTGGCTTCGGCAGTGGACGGGATTTTGGATATTATTGAGGATAATGAAACAGGATATTTGGTAGAGGCTGGTGATAGCGAGGATTTGCAATTTACTATAGAGAAAATGTTATCCAATCCCGGTCGGGCGAAATTTATGGCCGATGTCGCTTATGCCAAAGTAAAGAATAATTTTGATATTAAAGTGGTGGCGAGAAAATACGAAGAACTTTATTTGTCATTCCCGCGGAAGCGGGAATCCAGTGAATGAGTAATTCTGGATTCCCGATCAAGTCTGGAATGACATGCGATATATGCGAGTTTTGCAAATAAATAAATTTTTTTATCGCCGCGGCGGAGCGGAAACGCATTTTTTAGACCTGTGCGGCCTTTTGAAATCGCGTGGACACGAGGTAATTCATTTTAGTACAGCTGACTCTCGCAATGAGCCATCGCCATATAGTGCATATTTTGTTCCTTCCATTGATTTACGAGCCAAACACGGTCTGCTGGGCGGGCTGAAAGTGGCTGAACACATTTTGTATTCATGCGAGGCGGCTCGTCAATTGGAACAATTGATAAAAGACACCAGGCCGGATATCGCGCATTTGCACAATATCTATCATCATTTGTCGCCATCAATTTTACTTGTGTTGAAAAAATACGAAATTCCAGTAATAATGACCTTGCATGATTATAAATTGATTTGCCCAAATTACAAATTATACACGCAAGGCGAGATTTGTGAGCGGTGTAAAAAACATAAATATTATCAGGCGATTTTGCATCGTTGTATTTTTGATAAAATAATGCCTAGTGCCTTGGCCGCATTGGAAATGTCTATTCATAAATTTTGGGGCGTGTATGAAAAAAATATTGATTTATTCATCAGCCCAAGTATTTTTTTGAAAAATAAATTGTTGGAGTGGGGGATTGAAAAAAAGATAGAAGTGATTCCGAATTTTATTTCCTCTTTTGAGTCATTGCGAGCGACCTGCTTGCCGGATAGGCAGGAGCGAAGCAATCTCTTCGGCGATTATCTCCTCTATTTCGGTCGCCTGTCTGAAGAAAAAGGCCTTTTGACCTTAATTTGGGCAATGAAAAACTTGCCTGACGTTCAATTGCGAATTGTTGGCGACGGGCCTTTGAAAGAAAAATTACAAAATTTAGCGGATAAGCCGGAGAATGTTCAATTGGTCGGCTATAAATCAGGTGATGAATTAGCGCAAGAAATCGTTGGAGCGCGCGCTGTGGTTATTCCATCAGAATGGTATGAAAATTATCCAGTGTCAATTTTAGAAGCCATGAATTATGGCAAGCCGATAATTGCAGCGAATATCGGCGGATTGCTTGAGATTGTGCGCGATGGCGTGAGCGGCCTGTTATTTCAGCCGGGCAATGCCAATTACTTGGTTGAGAAAATTAAATTATTGTGTAACAGTGTTGGTTTGGCGCGAACTTTGGGACAGGCCGGCCAAAAACAGGTAAGTGAAGAAAATAATCAGGAGGCATATTACAAAAGAATTTTAGCAGTATATCAAGGATTGATTTGAAAATTATGCCGAATTGCAAATTTTGGATAAAACAATTTAGATTTTGGACGATTGTTTTAACAATCGTTTCTTTGTCTGTGCCTTTTGGTTTGGGTCAGGCAATTATAATAAAATCAACCTTTCCACGTCTTTCCAATTATTTTTTATCTTGGGAATTGAGCGATGAGCAGGCAGTGGAATTAGCCAAATGGGATTTGGTTATTTTAGACATGGAGCATCAGGTAAAAAATAAAGAAAAAATTTTAAAAATGCGCGAGCTGAATCCGAAAATAGTTATTTTGGCATATATTGCCAGCCAAGAAATTCGCTCCGACGCCATACAATTGTCGCAATACATTCCTTTGCGCGCTGAATTATATCAAGGAATTCAATCCAGCTGGTGGCTTAAGCGGCCTGATGGCGCGAAAATCAGTTGGTGGCCTGGTACTGAAATGCTTAATGTCGCTGATGTAGCGCCAAAAGTTAATGGCCAAAATTGGGGGGATTTTTTTTCCAATTTTGTGGTGAATAAAGTTTTGGCAAGCGGCTTGTGGGACGGAATTTTTTTTGACAACACTTGGAATAGTTTGACCGGCATGGTTGGTGACAATTTGGATATTGATGGCGATGGCGCGGTTGAAACAAAATCAGAAATTGAAGCTGCTTACCGTCGCGGAATGTCCTTGGTGTTTAATAAAATTCGCTCGGCAGGTTCGCAATATCTGATAATGGGTAATGATGGTGACATTTTTACTGAATTAAATGGCATGCAGTTGGAAAATTTTCCTTACGCGCGAGGATGGAGTAAAATGATGCGCGATTACGCAACTTATCCAACATTGGCCGTGCCGCCGGCTTTTAGCGCTTTTAACGCCAATACCGCCAATATCGGCGGGCGCGATGATTATCAAAAAGCGCGTTACGGTTTAACCAGCGCTCTTTTGGTTGATGGATTTTATTCTTTTGATTTGGGTGATCAAAATCACGGCCAAACATGGTGGTATGATGAGTATAATTTTTCATTGGGCGAACAGGCGGGCCAGGCGTTTTTAGTGAAAAATAATTCGCGCGACTTTAATCAGCGCGGGTTGTGGCGTAGGGATTTTAAAGATGGTTTAGTGTTGGTTAATTCCGGTAATGTCGCGGAAACAGTTGACTTGGGCGGTGAGTATGAAAAATTGCGCGGCACGCAAGATCCGAGCGTTAATGATGGTTTGATTGTTTCCACTGTCACAGTTCAGCCGCAAGATGGCTTGATTCTTTTGCGGCCGTTGGATGAATTACGCAACACGTTTTTTCGCAATGGTTCTTTTGCGCGTGTTTTTAATTCGCAAGGCAAGAGCTTGCGCAATGGTTTCTTCGCGTATCAAAAACAATTCAAAGGCGGGCAATATTTGTATCGCGGCGATTTGGATAATGATGGAGAGACAGAAACAATTCGCTTGCGCGGTAATGCGGTGGAATTATATAAAGGTGAAAATTTTTGGTTAAGTTTTAGTCCGTTTGGTTCCAAATTTAAAGGCGATTTGAGTTTGGCTGTGGGTGATGTTGACGCAGATGGAGTTAGGGATTTAGTGGTCGGCCAGCATTCGGTTGGCAATGAAATCAGAATTTTTGATCTGCAAGGCAAACAAAAAGGCAAAAGTTTTTACGGGGTTTACAAGGGCTATATTGGTGGTGTTAATTTAGCAATGGCTGGTTCTCAAATTGTGGCGGCGACCACTCGCGATTCCTTGGCGGTAAGAGTATTTAATAAAGATGGAAAGTTATTGAAAAAATGGGCGGCTTTCACCGGCTCTGTTAAAGGTGGGGTGAATGTGGCTGCCGGCGACATCAATGGCGACAACATTGCGGAAATTGTGGCTGGTCGGGGTAGTGGCAAACCGGAAATAAAAGTTTTCAGCATGTCTGGCAAACAGATTGGCAAGAGTTGGCTGGGCGCTTCAGCTAAAAGTAAAACAGGCATTGCCGTAGCGGTGAGTGATGTTGACAATGATGGAGCCGGTGAAATTGTTTCTCTTTCCACTGAAACATTTACAACTGTGTTAAGATGAATTGAAAAAGGGGTGTGCCTATATCTTTTTTGCTGCGGACTGTCGCCGCGATTGTAAAAAAGATATAGGCACACCCCTTTCGTGATGTTTACGCTGTCGCCAATATCTTTTTGATTTTAAACATTGGCAAATTAGAGCAATCTGCGCACAGCGTTCTCTCGTAAACGGCTTCAAGCAAAGGCAAAATCATTTCCCAATTGTATTCCTTTTCCACCAATTGGCGATTTTGAATTTGAGACACTTTTCTAATAGTTGGATTTTGTAAAACCCAAATAAGTTTTCGAGTCAAATCAGCCGCGCTATTGTGTTCAAATAAGAATCTTTTATCAATTATAATTTCTTGATGTTCCGGAATATCAGAAACAATCACTGCTTTTTCATAGCTCATTGCTTCCAATACCACCAAGGGCAAGCCCTCGGACTGCGAAGGATGCACAAAAAACAAAGATCCGGAAAACAAGTCAGACAATTCCGCGCCTTTTTGCCAGCCGGTAAAAACAATGTCAGGCAAATCCCGTGTCATCGCGCGCAGATATTCCACATAATGGTCAGTGAAAGAGCCGTCACCAACAATCACCAATTTTAAATTTTCAGCCAATGTCGGCTGTTTTTTCTTTAATTGGCGAAAGGCCTCAATCAAGTAATGAATGGCTTTGTGAGACACCAAGCGCGAAACAGCTAAAATATATTGGTCTTTTTTTAAACCAAATTTTTCCAAAGTCAGTTCATTTGATTGGTCAGCCGCAGTGATGCCGTTGGGTAAATAAACCGCTTCGCAATTATATTTTTCTTTTACATATTTTTGCAATGTCTGCGAGACCACGATTGTTTCGTGCGGAAATTTGCAAGCCACAAATTCACCAAGTTTCAACATTATTTTAGCAAAAAAACTCCACTTGCCATGTAATCGATCTTGGCAATGAAAAGTGGCAATCACTTTTGCGTGCGGTTTTAACAAGCGAGGGATAAAAGAAAGTAAAGCAGGTCCAACGCCGTGATAATGTATAATATCAAAATCGTGGCGCAAAGCGTCAATGGTTGAAAACAAAGTGTGAGTGATTGCATCCAAATTTTTAGTGTGAATTGATGGGACAAAACACAAAATCACGCCTTGATATTTAGAGCGTTTTTGTGAATACCAGCTGCGGGAATAAACAGTCACTTGATGACCATTTTTAACTAAACGTGTGGCTAATTCTTCCACATGTCGTTCCACTCCGCCCCAGACAGCAGGCAGTCCCTTTTGTCCGATCATTGCTATTTTCATATTTTTAGTTGCCATTTGAGCTAAATCTAGCTCAAATTTTAACCCTGTATTATAGCACAAAAACGCCTCTTTGTCAAGAGGCGTCAAAAGGTGACTTGGTAAGAGCTTTTTTATTGCACCACACCTTTTCCTTTAGCCAAATCATCCTTAATTAAATCAGTCGTGATGTTTGGAGAAGATTCTTTCAATTCCTCGCCAGTTGCTTCATCAGTGGCCTGTATTGAGAGTTGATTTAAAAGTGTTAAAATTTTTCCAGAATCTTCAATTTCCGGATTTATAGCTACTTCAAATCCAATACCGGAGCAAGGGCAACGGTTGCCGGGAGTTTCTTCCAATTTATCGATTTGCCAAGAAATAGAACGAGTGATAGTGTCAAATTTTATTGCCTCACCTTCTGCAACATTTGTTTTATTGGTCCACATTACACCTTCAGGCAAGCGCCCCAACAAAGTTACATTTTTAATTGCATTTGGCGCTGTTGTCACAAACCAATTAATCCAATATTTGGTAACTTGTCCGACTTTTGGAGGTATTGGCCCGCGACCCAATTGATCGCCCTCAGCTGTGAAATATCGTGCCTCGGCATGCAATTTGATTTGACTTGCAATTTTTATATTCAATGTTGGTGCGAAAGAACGCAAAAGTTCGGTGGGTTTATCTGCCATGTAAAATGAAACAAAAGGACGGAGAGCTAGCCCAGCGGATGTGATTGCGCCGGCATCAAAATTTTCAGCCAATTTTATTTTAAATTCTACTGTATTCGTTTCTTCAGGTACGATTTCTTTTTTAGTTGATTGCGTTGTATTGCCTGTAAGGCCGGTCGGCAAATTTAAATTAAAATTGATATTTTTCAAAGTTTGACCAGTCTTATTTTGATAATGAATTTCCACGGTTGTTTCTTCCCCAGGTTTTAAATAGTTTTTATCGTTTATTGGGTTGGCTGATAAATTCAAGCCGTTGTCAATTACAGTTGAGTATTTTATTAATGATGTTTGTAGATGTTTTTCTTTGCCATTGGCCAAAAATGTTTGCAATGTTAAAGCGATGCTTCCCGAACTTGGCTTGGAGCGCAAGAATCCAATAAGTTGAATTTGGCCGGATTGATTCGGTTTTAAATTTTCTAAAATCCAAAAACCGTCTTTCAAAACTGCGTTGTTGGAAACAATAGCCAAATCATTGGGCAATGTTGGCGCAAGCGCTATTTGTTCTATGTTTGATAAAGTGTTGTTTTTGTAATTAACAATTATGTTGAAATTTTGTCCAACCATTATTGTTTCAGGCGTTTCCAAACTGACAGCAATAGCCGGCTCTGACAAATTCAAATCAATAGTCGCGATTTGCTCCTCCAAGGTTTGATTTTTATGTTCTCTAAATTGCGCATGAATAATAATTTTTTGTGTCTCATTGATCGCTCCAAAAACAGCGCCTTGGAAAGGCAAGTTCAAAGCTTCTTTTTCTTTTAATAAATCAGCTGTCAAAGTTTTGGTTTCAGGGTTGAATTTTGGAGGAGAGCTTTTTATAACAAACGACGCAGGAAATTCAAATTTCACAGAAAGTTCAGATAGTGGCTGGTTCGTAAGATTAGTAAGTTGAAATGTTAAATCATGTGTTTCGCCNNATTTTTTTAGCAGGCGACATTACAAAATTCAAAGTACCAATAAAAACACCTGACTTCACAGCCGATGTTGGTGATTGTTTAATCTTCATTACTTCTCCCTCCAATGGTTTTATGTTTTTATCTTCCATCATACGTTAGATATTTTACCAGAAGAGAGACGAAGAGTAAATGATTATTTTGTTGGCGGGTGAGTGGTGCCAGTCTTGTTTGAAGTGGTGGGGATAACTTTGGGGTTTGGGCTGTAAAGGGGATTTTTGATTTTCCACTTATCCACATATTGACCTATGCCATTTTTTGCCAATTTATTTTGAATGGTAGTGCGGCGTTGTGACCACTTGAGCACACTTTCAAAGTTTAGTTGATAACGATTGCGGACAACAGAATATGAAATTTCTTGTTGTCTGATACCGCGACGGATTGTCTGTGCGTTAACGCCAAAAAGACGGCTGGCTTCGGAAATGCTTAGACGAATAATATCAGACATATTTGTATAGACTAGTGTATACAAATTCAGATTAACACCCGTATTTAAATGTGTCAATACTTCTTACAGCAATACTTTTAAAATTTTATTAAAGATTTGTATAGTATAATCTATACAAATTTATCCACAGTTAGCTAGTTTTAGCAAAGATTTTTCAACACCTGTGTATAAGTAATTTGTATAGTATAGTGTAGACAAATTTGATGCAGACATACTCGGCAAGTAATTTTCTTTGCTCGGATAACTCGCGTGGCTCTGACTCGGTCAGAGCCACCGGCCTCGGCCAACCAGCCAAGGACTTAAATGATTGGCCTCGGCCTTGCTCAAACAATCCTCGCTTTAGAAAATCACATTGCCTCCGCCCGCCGCCGCAATCATTTTACCTTTAAAACTTGTCAATTCCTGCTATTTCTGCTATACTTCCTCCCAATAACTATGATACAAAAGTTAAGCTAATTTAAGGGAAAATGTTGCTAAACCAGGGGCCGGTAAACGGACGCAGGGGTGTAACATTTTCTTTTTAATTTCGTCTATATAAATGTCAGATCATTTAAAAGAAAAATGGCTACTGTATCAGTTGAAAACCAAACATGAACCCGAGATCTACGGTCAGCTTTATGATTTGTACGCGCCAAAGATTTATCGTTTCATTTACTTCAAGGTTTCGTCGTCAATGGATGCCGAAGATTTGACGGCCGAGGTTTTTCTCAAGGCTTGGGAGTATGTGAATAAAAATAAAGAAATTGAAAAGTTCGGCGGACTGCTTTACAAAATAGCGCGCAATCTGGTGATTGATTTTTACAGAAAAAAATCCACCCACGAAATAAATCTTGACGAGACATTTTTACAAAAAATTTCCGATGCGGGAGCAACAGTTGAAAAAATGGCAGTGAAAAGCGACAGTCAAAATATCATGAAAGGCCTGCGATTGTTAAAAGAAGAATATCGTGAAGTTCTGACCTTGCGCTACATTGACGAATTGGATGCTGGAGAAATCGCCTCGATTTTAAATAAATCATCAATTAATGTCAGAGTGTTGATTCACAGAGCGTTGAAAACATTGCGAAAGATCATTGATCAAAATCAAAATGTTTAACAGAGAACTCAAAAATCAAATCAAATCGCTCCACACCTTGCAAGGTGTGGGGCTTCCTCGCGCTGAATGGTTGAAAGGCAATCGGGAAATTTTACTCATGCAAATTAAAAATACCTTAGCGCCGGCCAAAGCCGAAGCGCCGTCTTTTCAATTTGTTCAAGTTTGGAATTTCATGAATGTTTTTATGCCGCGCCAAGCAGTGTCATATATAATGAAGCCTGCGGCCGTAATGATTTTGGTGATTAGTTTGGTAACCGGTAGCTGGGTGACAACAGTGAGCGCGTCATACGACAGCTTGCCTGGCGACGCGATGTATTCTGTGAAATTAGCCACGGAAAATGTTCAGACATCATTGGCTTCCAAACCGCAAGAAACAAAATTGCGCGCCGAGTTTGCCGGTCGCCGCGCTGAAGAAGTGAAAAAAATAGTTAAAAGCAATTTATCCAAAAAAGACAAGAAAATAAAAGTTGAAGAAGCTGTCACTCATTTGAAAAAGGATTTAGAGCAAGTTAAAGGTAATTTGGACGCGATGAAAAATAGCGCGTCACAGCCGTCCGGTGTTTCTGCCAATCAGGCCGTGGAGGTGGCAAAAGTTGTTGAACAAAAAACAACTGAAATTCAAAAATCATTGGAGCAAACCAAAGAAGATTTGAAAGTTGATGTTAAAACAGAACCAACTCCTTTGACAGGTACTTTGTCTGTGCAGGAGCAAGTCAAGCAGGCCACAGCCACAACAGTTGAAACAGGCGTGAAAGCGGTTGAGGTAATGGTTGAAAAACATCAGGCAGATGGGGCAACAATGCCGGCACAAGAAGTTAAAGACGCGGTGGACAGCAAATTAAAGGCATTGGAAGTGAAAGTCAACCAAGTTGAAACGCAAATCAACACTATTGTTACATCCACTCCGGCCGGAGTGCCTACCACCAGAAAAGAACAACAAGACGCCGCCACTTTAATGGCGCCGGCTAAACAAAGCGCCGGGGTTGCTAAAGAGGCGTTGAATCAAGCCAAAGACGAATTGGCCAAAGATAATTTTAATGGCGCAATGGACAAATTGAGAGAAGGCACTGCTTTGACTCAAGTTGCTGAAGTAAAAGCAGATGCCGCTGTAATTTTAAAAGCTCCAATGCAGGAAATTACAACAAGCACATTGCCAACAGTAGAAATAAAAAACGCAACAAGTTCTGTAATCATCGCGCCGGCAGTCAAGCCGACAAGTAGCGCTACGAGCAGTATTGAAATTAAAAAATAAATTAATAAGAAAAATCCTTGCCGGAGGGGGCGAGTGGCAACAGACCAAAGGTCGACTCTGGGAAACCAGAGGGAAGTTGCTTAAAAATTAAACAGCGGGTCTAAAATCCGAGTTTAATCGGGTCACGATTCGCAAAAAATAATTATTTTATGACCGATGTATTAAAAATCGGAAAGAAAGCGTTGACTGTGAGCGTAGTGTTCACCACAATTCTTTGGTCAATTGGTTTCGCCGCTTTGGTTGCGCCATTGGTTGTCAAGGCCGATGTGGCTTTGGTTGCCGGTGATGTGATTCAGGGCACTTCCACCAAAAATGTGTTTTACTATTCCGCTGATGGCAAACGCTATACTTTCCCAACCGATAAAGTTTTCTTTTCATGGTACAAAGATTGGTCCATGGTGAAGAAAATTCCAGATGCCCAAATGGGCAATATCACCATTGGAGGCACAGTGGCTTACAAAGCCGGCACCCAATTGGTGAAGATTCAAACAGATCCAAAAGTATACGCTGTTGAACCGGGCGGTTCTATCCGCTGGGTTGAAACAGAAGCGATTGCCGTATCATTGTATGGCAGTGATTGGGCCAAAAAAGTTCATGATGTTGACCCAACCATTTTCCCTTATGTCTATAAAGTTGGCTCTTCTGTCAACACAGCATCCTATCCGGTTGGCGCGTTGGTGAAGGTCGGCTCTGATTATTTTTATGTCAATGCGGCCAACAGCAAACAAAAAGTGTCTGCTGATGTGTTGACTGCCAATGGTTTCCAGACCAAATACGCGGTGACTGCCGCCAATTTGGATGGATACACTGCTGGTACTGACATGGCGACTGATGTTGCGTTGAAAACTGTGGCTGGGACTGGCTCTGCTGTTGTAGTTGGAGGCGGAACCACTGTAGTAGCCGGTTCAGGATTGACTGTGGCTTTGGCTGCCGATACGCCAGTCGCCGCCACCATAGTAACGGATAGTACCAATACGACTGATGGCGCTCAGGCCTTAATTCCGGCCATGAAACTCAACTTTACCGCGGCCGCTGATGGCGATGTTAAAGTGAAAACCGTTAAATTAACCCGCACCGGCATTTCCGCCGATACTGACGTGGTTAATATGTATCTTTATGATGGCGATACGCAATTAGCGTCATCCCCGTCAATTGCTACCAAAGTTTTCACTTTTAACAACAGCAGTGGTTTATTCACTGTTTCTAAGGGCACGACCAAAGTCATCACCGTGAAGTTTGACCTTAAGAACAGCGCTTCCGCTGGTATTACTGTTGGTTTCCAAGTGGTCGCCTTGGGTGACATTGTTACCGATGGCGCCGCTGTCACCGGCAATTTCCCAGTTTTAAGCAACACTATGACTGGGGCCACTGTGACCGATTTAGGTCAATTTGCTTTGGCTAATGTGTCTCCGACTGCGGATGCTGACGTTGACCCAGGCCAGGTGGGTTATGAAATTTGGCGCTTTACCGCCACTACCCAAAGCCAGGATGTGGAATTACGCAGTATCAAATTCACCCTGATTGGCTCGTTTAATATTGCTGATTTAAAGAACTTTGCTTTGTATGATGGCGGCACGCAAATTGGTACGACTGTTGCTGATATAGCCGCGGATAAGACCGTGACCATTAAACCGGCCGTTCCTTACGCCTTTACCAAAGGCACAGTTAAGACCCTAAGTTTGAAGGCTGACATTGTTTCCGGTTCTACTCGCACCTTTCGCGCCTCTCTTCAGAATGCCGGTGATTTGATTATTTATGACAAGGGCTATGGCGTGTTCTTAAAGCACAATGGCTTGGACAGCTTTGCCGTGGTTTCTCCCGGCGCTGGCATTGATTACACCATTGCTTCAGGCAGTTTATCAATGTCTGTGGCCGTGGATTCACCGACCGGCAATATCGCTTCTTCCACCACTGGTGTTTTACTCTCCAAGTTTAATGTCAAAGCCAATGGCGAAGATGTTAAGATTACCACCATCACTGTCGATTGTACCAATAGCACATCTGCCAGAACATTGGTAAATCTTAAAGTATTAGCCGATGGCACCCAGATTGGCACCACTCAAAGCTCATTAGCTTGCGATGGCACTGATTGGGCGCCGACCTTTGGCTCTACTTGGATTGTCCGCGCCGGCACCACTTCAGTCTTAACTATTAAGGCTGATATTACCGGCAGTTCTTCTGCCGCCCAGACTGTTCATGCTGATGTTGCAGGCGGCACTGCCCAGGGCTTAACTTCATTAAACGCCCCGACAGTTTCCGCGTTAGTTGGCCGCACCTTAACCATTGCCGCCGGCACATTATCAGTGTCTAAAAACTCGTCGTTTGGTAATAAGATTTCAACCAACCCAACCGGTACGGTTAATGGCGCTGGCGTGAAGATAGGTTCTTTTGTGGTTAATGGCGGAGCTGGTGAAGATGCCGAAGTGTCCCAGATAGCTGTGGTTGATGTGAGCGCTGGAGAAACTGCTAGCACGCATTACAATGCTAGTCTGTATCTTCAAAATTTGAAACTGATGCATGGCGCCACTCAATTGGGCGCGGTATTATCCAATCCAGCCAGCGGCGCTTCTGCGGTGCAATCACATACTTTTAACATTTCTCCTGTCATAACCATCAAAGCCGGAGAACAGTATGTGGTTGATGTGGTCGCCGATATCAAGTCCAATAGTCAAACAGCTGCTTCCCCAATTGTCAATTTTGA
>DOQH01000012.1 GCA_003514455.1 Candidatus Magasanikiibacteriota bacterium | reverse complement strand
AATTTTAATAATTTCTTTTTGCTTTTTTCCAGCCAATAAATTTTTTATCTTTTCCAAAGGCGCGTGAACATCAGGCGCATATTTTTTCAACGCGTTCAAAAACAACCGCGGCGTCCACATATAATAATTGCCATGCCACAAATAATTTCCATCAGCCAGATATTTATTGGCTGTTTCGTAATTCGGTTTTTCCGTGTGGCCGGCAAAATTATACACCTCCACTCCGCCAAAATTGCCATATTTTTTGCCGATTTTTGTATAACCCAAAACCGTGCTGGGAAAAGTAGCCACCACACCTATATCCAACATCTTGCCCGTTTCTTTAATCAACTTTTCGCCAATGATAAAACAAGCCAGATATTTTTTTACATCGGCAATAAAATGATCGGACGGCACAAATACCATTGGCTCGTCCGGAGATGGTAAAAACAATTTAGCTGCCGCAAATCCCATGGCCGGGCCTGTATCGCGTCGCGACGGCTCCACAATAAATTGCGAGGCGGGGAATTTGGGAAAAATCTTTTTTAAATACGGCAACAAATCAGCAGTAGTGGAGAAAAAAATCTTTTCCGCGCCGTAGGTTTTGGCAAATCTGTCAAATGTTTCTTTAACCAACGGCTTTTTGCCAACAACAGGAAAAAATTGCTTGGGATTATTTTTCCGTCCCAAAGGCCACAACCGTTTGCCCACTCCTCCGGCTAAAATCACGATATTCATATCGCTACATTATTATCCTATACATTACATAACTCACAGCTCCACCCAAAATCGCGCCGGCCGCGACATCAATTGGATAATGAACTCCGACAAACACCCGACCCCACGCCACCAAAGCCGCCAAAATCAACATGACAATGCCCCAAGGCCGATTAAACCACAAGGTGGTAAAAGCCAAAGCAAAGGCCACCATTGAGTGTGACGAAGGAAATGATTTATGAAAAAAAGAAGTGGTAATGAGCTGGCGCGCGCCTTCCAAATCCACAAACGGCCTGGCTCTGCCATAACCAAAACCAATAATGGCGCTCAACGCGTAGGCGCCAACAGTAGAAGCAAACAAAGTGAATAAATAGCGAAAACGATTTATCTGCGTTGGCAAATGCCAAAAGAAAACCAAAGCCGCGACTGCCATAAACCAAATCAAATACACGGCGCAAAAAATACCGCAATAATCCAACCAACGCCATTGTTTGGACAGGCCATTTACAAGATTAAATAACTTGTGATCCAATTTGCGTAAAAACATAAATTATTCTTTAATTACCAATCCCAACAACCACAACACCAGTATACCCGCTAAAAAAGAAACAGTGAATTTGAAAATTGAAGCGCGTTTGGTTGATTCGTGCGTTTGCGGCAGTAAATCCGAAGCCCCCAGATAAAGAAACCCGCCGGCAGTCACAGCCAAAAGATACGGCAAAAATCCACTAAAACTTTCAAAAAAATAAAATCCTGTAATGCCGCCTAAAACAGCAAATATGGCGGAAATACCATTCATCATCAAAGCGCGGCCGCGAGTGTAACCACTATGCAAAAGCACGCCAAAGTCCCCGACCTCTTGCGGAATTTCATGAAAAATAATCGCGAGCGAGGTCATAATACCCAATGGCGCGCCAATTAAAAAACTCGCGGCAATGGCCAATCCATCCAAAAAATTATGCAAAGTATCGCCAATGATTATCAACGGCGCGGAAGCNNGGCAAAAGCTCCAAAAAACTCACGCCCACCAAAGCACCGGCGGCAAAAGACACCACCAACAGCAAGTGTTCTTCTTTTTTGGAAAATATTTTCAAAAATACAAAAGCTCCGCCCACGCCGATAAGTCCGATTAAAATTGTCCAGAAAATTATTTGTAATAACATATTTTTTAAATTAGCGGGCGCGCCGTCATTTCTTTCGGCTGTTCCACTCCCAATAATTTCAATACAGTCGGCGCCACATCAGAAATCAAACCAACCGGCGGAATCAAACTCAAATCCCCGCCCAAGGCGTCGCCGCCAGGACCTTTTTGCCCTTCCAGTTCACGCGCTAATACCAACAAAGGCACTGGATTGGTGCTGTGCTCTTTGTCCATTTCATTGGTTTGCAAATTTATCAATTCTTCCGCGTTGCCATGGTCGGCGGTAATCACCACCGCGCCATCTTTGGCCAAAACCAAATCCGCAATCTGGCCTAAACATTTATCAATCACTTCAATTCCTTTGACAGTCGGCTTCATCAATCCAGAGTGCGCCACCATATCGGCATTAGCCAAATTCAGGGCGATAAAATCATACTTACCACTTTCCACCGCTTTCAAAACTGTCTTGGTGATTTCCACAGCTGACATTTCCGGCTGCTGATCATAGGTAGCCACTTGTGGCGATGGCACAATCTGCCGTTCCTCACCGGGAAATTCTTTTTCAATCATGCCATTGAGAAAAAAAGTAATNNAGGAATACTGGCGCGGAAACTTTTCAAAACCGGGCAAGACAAACGTCTTGGTCAGCTGGCGGGCGCGGTCCGGACGAAAATTGAAAAAAATTATCGCGTCTTTTTTGCCTATCTTGCACGGCATCTCGCCCTTGCCAGCGATTACAGTTGGCACAAATTCCTCATCATAAACTTTTTTGTCATACGAGGCCTGGATTGCCTCCAAAGGGTCACTAAATGTTTCCGTACTTTTGCCTAAAGCAACCGCCTCATATGCCTTTTGCGTCCTATCCCAACGATTGTCCCGATCCATGGCGTAAAAACGGCCGGCAATGGAAACAATTTTTCCGATTTTAAATTCCTTAATTTTGGCCTGCAATTTTTTAACTGATTCTGATCCGCCGTTGAATAGCGCGTCACGGCCGTCTAAAAAAACATGAATCAAAACCTCTTTGACTTTTTGCCGCTGAGCCAAATCCAAAAGCGCATAGAGGTGCTCTTCTGACGAATGCACTTTTCCGTTGCTCACCAGCCCCATCAGATGCAAAACGCTCTTTTGCTTATTAGCGTGTTCACACGCCCTGACCAAAATTTTATTTTCAAAAAATGACCCGTCGCTGATGGATTTATTGATTCTGGATAATGTCTGATAACACACGCGGCCGGCGCCGATATTGGCGTGTCCAACTTCGGAATTACCCATCTGGCCCCATTCCAAACCAACCTCATTGCCAGAAGCCAATAAAGTCATGGCCGGATAGGTAGTAACAAAATGATTAAAATTAGGCAATTTGGCCTGGGTAATGGCATTGCCTTCGCCAGCCGGCGCCACGCCCCAACCGTCTAAAATTATTAAAACTACTGGTTTGTGTTTGGTCATAAAGTGGGGTCTGCAGTCAAAATGGCATTCGGCAACAGACCCCTACATTCTATCGGTTTTCCAGCTGAATTGCAAGATACTTGCGTCATTGCGAAGGAGCTTCACCATCCGTCAACCGACGGAGGCGGAGCGACTGAAGCAATCTTATAAATAAAAAAAGGTGGAGAGCAAGCTCATCCACCTAAATCGAACCGGTAGCGCCATTGGCGGCTACCCTTTACTCACGTCTTCCTCCTTTCTTGGGCTTTTGGGTTGTTAGTTTGCGCCGCTTAGTGCGCGATGTTAGAAGCGATGCGGCGCGCCCTTGTCCGTTTTCAAAATTGGCCTAGACAACTAGACGGACTTACTAGTCATCATCACCGGCCTAATCTAGACGAATCCCGAGGTAAAAATTACCAACGGGTTCTCCTTTCTTTGTTTGGCGGTTTGGCGTCTCGATTGGCCTTCCCGCCTGTTTTTGTTTTCCCGACAGCCCCGTTGTCGCGTGTGGCCGAGATCGGGCCTAGCTGTTGCGCCGGCTCGCAATTCGCGCCTGCCGCGCTCTCTCCGCCGTCTGCGGGTTGCGCGGGCGCGCAGGCCGCCGCTCGGAACTGTGCTGCGGCGGTGCCCAGTGCGGGTGCCGCGGCTGTTCCGGCGCCTCGAAGTAGAACTTCGGGCTCTTGTGAACGGGACGCAGGGCAATCCCGCCGAAGCCGTCTTCGCCGTCTCCGTCGCCGTCGCAGTCCTCGCCCTGGCCGAAGTACTCTCCGGCCACGAAACCCAACTTCGTTATCATCTTAAAATTCCTCCTTCTTCGAAATTGAACACCCGCAAGACCTCCTTGCGAAGTATCGCTCTGGCGGCACTGGTGGGAACCGCCCCCACACTGCCCCTGTCAGCCGTTTCCGGCTCCCCTTGGGACTTTTTGACAGGCAATGCCATTTGTCAATTCGCGCAAAACTAGCACAAATCAACCAACCAGTATACCACAAAAATACCTCTTTGTCAAGAGGTATTTTCCTAAAAATCTCAATTTTAAGCTAAAATTAGCCAAAATCAAATTTCCTGTTCTATCTCCATTAGCCGATTATACTTCTCCACCCGTTCTGACCGTGATAAAGAGCCGGTTTTAATAAAATCCGCGCCCACAGCTACAGCCAAATCAGCAATAAAAGTGTCCGCGGTCTCGCCGGAACGATGCGAAATCACCACTTTGTAATTATTTTTTCGCGCCAACTTAATTGCTTCAATCGTTTCAGTCAAAGTGCCAATTTGGTTTAATTTAATCAAGATGGCATTAGCCGCGCCTAGCTTTACGCCCTTTTTCAACCTTTCAACATTAGTAACAAACAAATCATCGCCGACAATCATAGTTTTTTTACTGACGCCGGCCGCGTTGAAATAGACCCACGCCTCCCAATCATCCTCGGCAAACGGGTCCTCAATTGAAATTAACGGATATTTTTTTACCCAACTCAAATAAATTTTTGATAATTCCTCGGCTGATAATTTCTTGCCTTCAAAATTATATTTTCCATTGGCAAAAAATTCCGAAGCGGCCGCGTCAATCGCCAAAGCAATTTCTTTCCCCGGCGCGTATCCGGCTGATTTAATCGCCGACACTAAACACTTCAACGCCTCTTCATTATTTTTCAATCTTGGCGCGAACCCGCCTTCATCCCCAACGCCAGTAGAAAATCCCTGTTTTTGCAATAATAATTTTAAAGTGTAAAAAATCTCCGCACCGGCCCGCACCCGCTCAACCATTGTTTTCTGCAAAGGCACAATCATAAATTCCTGCACTTCCATGCCGCTGTCCGCGTGTTTGCCGCCATTTAAAACATTCATCACTGGAATCGGTAAAAAAAATTCGCAAGAAAAAGAAAAAACCGAACACAGATATTCATAAAGCGGCTTTTGTTTGGCTGCGGCCGCGGCTCGCGCGCAAGCCATTGAAACACTCAAAATGGCATTGGCGCCAAAACGCGATTTATTATCCGTGCCGTCTGCCTCCATCATTTTTTTATCAATCTCCGCTTGCTTGGCGCAATCCATTCCCATTAATAATTTCGCAATCTCGCCATTCACATTTTTCACCGCCTTTAACACTCCAAGACCGTCATATCTTTTCCCGCCATCGCGCAATTCCAAGGCCTCGTGGCTTCCCGTGGACGCGCCTGAAGGCACAGATGCTTCGCCCAGCGCGCCAGAATCCAAAACCACCCGCGTCCGTATTGTGGGATTGCCGCGCGAGTCCAAAATTTCTCTCGCCTGAATTTGTTTTATTTTCATAAAAATTATTCAATCTCGTACACCACATTCGCGCTTACTTTAATATCCAAACTGCCGGTTTGAATATCCGGCGCTCCGCCTCCGCCAAGTCCTTCGGCATAAGCTGGATAACCCTTCATGATTCCAATGTCTCCGAGCGTTGATTCATTAAAAGACACCACTCGCACCAAACGCACTCCCAATGCCCGCGCCAAAGCCACAGCTTTTTCCTGCACATTTTTCAGTGCCAATTCGCGCGCGCCCGCCCGCAATGCCTCTTTGTCATCAATTGTAAAACTCAAACTGCTCACTTGATTGGCGCCCACTTCACCGACTTTGGCCAAGACCATATTGATTTTCGTCAAATCGCGAATCTTCACAGTCACGCTTTGTTGCACCGTATAGCCGCTCAAAATACTCCTGCCCTCG
Source organism: Candidatus Magasanikiibacteriota bacterium (assembly GCA_003514455.1). Lineage (GTDB taxonomy): Bacteria > Patescibacteriota > Patescibacteriia > Magasanikbacterales > UBA10003 > UBA10003. Next base: position 6,681 of record DOQH01000012.1, on the reverse strand, counting down.
GTGTAATCATATTTTGGATAAATGGAATATTGCGTGGTTTGGATATCCTCATCTTTAATGCCTAATTTCTTCACTTCGCTGATTAATTTGTTCATTTTTTCGGAATTTTCTTTTTGCGCCGAAGCCACATCGGCTTTTTCCGTCAAGAGGCCAATTTCCGTCATGGCGATATTCGGGGTGCCGGTTACTTTGCCCTCGCCGCTCACGGAAATGGTGTTTTGCATCCGCTCGGCTTTGCCGATAAAATTGAATTTCTTAACATTGTTACGCGCCAGAGTTCCCACATAGACAATCAGATACGCCAATAAAATACCTGCTAGAACTTTAATAAAGATGTGGCCGAAATTATGGCCGTGGCAGGAGCAACCCTCGCCCTTGCCGTTGGTATTGCATTCACACATATGATTAAAATTAATATTTTAATAAATTATTTCAACGCCTCAATTTCTGTCAATTTTTTTCTATTTTTATTCTGCAAAAAATTATTTTCTGACACCACTGACCGTCCAATTTTTCTTTCAATTTGCTTTCTGGCCGTGCCGGCAATCTGTCCGCCAACTCTAGCATCGTCTTTAAGCCGAGGTAAACCATGAGAATCTTTTGTCCGATGTATTTCAGTTGTTGTTCTTTCTCCTAGCATTGTCAAAATCAATTCAAAATCGTCCATGTGGTCGCGCAAATTTTGTCTCTTTAACCCTTTAACTTTTTTATACTCCGACGGTGTAATGCCAAAAGTGGCTTTGGATATTTCTGCAGTTAAAATTTCATAATCTTTTTGCTCTTGCGCTCCTCTTTTCTGCCATTCATCTGTCAATTCCTCACGAACAGCGATACCACGCATTCTTTTTTCAATCCAATCATCGGGGTAGCCCTTGAGTTTATAAAGTAACCTTGTTCTTTTTGTCGCCAATTCCGGATTTTCAATTTCTTGTACTCGCTCATAGCCGACTTTTGCCAGCCAACGTTTTAATGGCTCGGCTTTAGGCGATGGAATTGATTGAATAATACGAAAAAGACCTTCGGTGTTGGCGCAGTCGGTTTCTCTCATTTTTTCATCTTCAGCTTGCATTTTCAACTGTTCCCAAAATGGGAACGGTTGGGACATTTCTCTGTCTCTTTCTTTCATTTTAGCCCAATAAGTTTTTGGTTGTGGACTATCAGTCAAAACACCAATAATATCCAAAATTGAAAACCACCATTCTTTATTAAAAATGGTTTTTCTGATCGTTTTGCCTTTGAATAAAGCAATATGATAATTCTGATTTTGCGGCTCTGTCATAAATTTATTTCAACGCCTCGATCCCTGGCAATTTTTTCCCGGCCAAAAATTCCAACATCGCTCCGCCGCCAGTTGACACATGGTCAATATATTCTGACATCTTACTCTGGCGCAGAGCCGCGATGGTCTCGCCTCCACCCACCACGCCAAACGCTCGGCCTTTGGAACGCGCTGCAATCAGCCGCGCCATACTAATAGTGCCGTGATTATACGGCGGCTGTTCAAAATGCCCCAGAGGCCCGTTCCAAATCAAAGTGTTTGCTTTTTTTACTAATTTTGACCAGGTCTGAATTGTCTCCGGCCCAATATCATAAATCGCCAAAGGCGCGTCAAACAAATCACACGGTTTTGCCGGCACAGGCAGATGATGAAAAGCGCACCCGCCCTCTTTTCTTCCAACAATCAAATCCAATGGCAGTAAAATCTTTTTGTTCTTTGCTATTTTCTTGGCAAGCGGCAGATATTCATTATCAACAATAGAATCCCCCACGCCATAACCCATAGCTTTGAAACAAGTGCTGGCTAAGCCGCCCCCAAGCAAAATTTTATCGGCCTTGAGCAATAATTTGGCAATCACCGGCAATTTGGTTTCAAATTTCAACCCACCCATTATCACCAATAGCGGCTTTTTGGGCTTTTCCATTACTTTTTCCAAAGCCGATACTTCGGACTCCAATAAAAACCCCGCGTAAGACGGCAAAACTTCAGCAATACCCGAAACCGACGCGGCCGCGCGATGGCACACTCCAAAAGCGTCATTTACAAAAATATCTCCGAGTTTCGCCAAGGCCTTCACAAACTTGGAGTCGTTGGTTTCCTCGCCTGTTTCAAATCGCACATTTTCCAACATTAAAATTTCTCCATTTTTCAATTTGGCAACTTCTTTTTCAACTGCCAAGCCGACAACTCCGGATGTTTTTTTCACCAACTTTTTCAAAAGTTTGGAAAGATGGTCTGCCGCCGCGTCCAATTTTAATTCCGGCGCAACTTTGCCATGCGGCCGTCCCAAATGAGACATTAAAATTATCTTGGACTTTTTTTCCAATAAAAATTTTATCGTTGGCAAAACCGCCTCAATTTTAAACGCTTCGTTTTCATCCACCTCGCCATTTTTATTCACGCGAACATTAAAATCAACTCGCACCAAAACCTTTTTTCCTGTCAAATCTTTGGCTTGTTTGATTGAATGCATACCTAATTATTTATCATTACAATAATATGGATTTTTTATTCCTTTTTCCAAAGCCGCCTGCGTGCTGATTAAGCATTGCTCCGGATGCTCGGGGTTGCAAGTTCCATAACGAGCGTAATAATAGGCGCCTTTAATGGTGTAAAAAGTGGAAATCAAAGTGATCGCCACAAAAATCCAGGAAAAAACCTCAAAATATCTGTGCACCCAACCGGCCCAGCGACTCTGGCGGCGCAAAAGCCAGCCCACAATTTTGCCTTTTAAAATTTCGCCAATGCTGGCTTGGCACGGCTTGAAAGTAACGCGGCGCAAAACGCACCAAAAGGCCTCTTTGGCCAAACGGCGGTGCGTGGCTGAAAAAATTCCAAAAATAGCGAAAACGATAAACGCGGCTAAACAAATCATATAATTGATATTTTACACCAAACCAAGAATTTTTTTAAGAGCGGAAATTAATTTTTCCGCTTCGTCAATGGTATTATAAAAATATGATGAAACACGGATGGAGTCCTTCACGCCGCGGCTGTTGTACCAAGAATGAACGCAATGCCGACCAGAACGGGTGAGTATATTGGCTGATTCATCCAAAAAAATACTTAACTGGTGACTGTCCATTTTTTCATGATAAAAATTAACAATTCCGCCGCGCGATTTCGGGTCATCCGCTCCCACAAAACTTATTCCGCCAATTTGTTTTAATTCTCGGGTGATAAAATAGTTTAATTCAAACTCTTGCTTGACAATAAAATCAAAACCAACTTGCTTGATGAATTTTATGGCTTCGCCCAATCCAATAATGCCGCCGTAATTTTGTAGTCCGGCTTCAAAACGCGCCGGAATATCTTCGGCCTCATAATTATCATAATGGCTGTCTTTTACCGAATGCCCGCCCGACAGCAAAGGTGATAATTTTTCCAAACGCGCCAAGCGGCCGTACAATACGCCGGTGCCTGAAGGCGCCATCATTTTGTGGCCGGAAAAAGCTAAAAAATCCACTCCCAATTTTTTTACATTAACCGCGTGATGCGGCACTGCTTGCGCCCCATCCAACATCACGAGCGCGTCATATTTACGCGCCATTTTTACAATTTCCTCAACCGGCAAAGTGTATCCGTCCAAATTGGAAGAATACACCACTGAAACAAGTTTAATCCCTTTTTGCAATTCCGTTTCCAAACCGGCCAAATCAAATGTTTCGTCGCTTTTTGATGGCAAAATCACCAATTCAATTCCGCGCTCTTTTTGCAACACTTGCCAAACAATCAAATCGGAATTATGTTCGCGATCGCTGACTAAAACCCTTTCTCCGGCCTGTAAATTCAACCCGCGCGCCACCAAATTAATTCCTTCGGTGGTGTTTTTAGTAAAAATTATTTCCTGCGGAGTGCCGGCTCCAATGAATTTGGCTACTAACTCCCGCGTCTCGGCCACTTTGTTGTCAATTTGTCTGCCAAAATGAGTGTTGCTCCTGCCGCCGCAACTAAAAAACTCGCGATTATATTTATCCACGGCCTCCAACACCGGCAAAGGGCACGGTGTCATGCAGGCATTGTCAAAATACACCAACGGTTGGCCATTTTTTTCTTGAGAGAGAAAAGGAAATTGTTTTTTGATATCTTGGATCATGAAAATTACGAATCCTTGTTAAATGCTTTTAAGATAATGGACAATTTTTTTAATAAACAATTCGTAATCGTTTAAAATTATCGCATTGCCAAAAAATCCTGATATGCCAGTAGAGATTCGCACGGGGGCATCCTGAGTTTGATTTAAGTAATATTTTTTATATCTCAACTTTGTGGTTACTGCTTTATGGTCACATTCCGGAAATTTGATAATTAGCAACAATGTTTTAATTGGTGTATGCAAATATCTTTCTGTATTATCTCTAGATAACGCGATGTATTTATCAATATTGTGACTGGTGATCTTTTCCCATTTTGTTATTTTACCGGCTTTGTTATAATAGGGCATTTCTTCCGGCAGGATCAAGACTTGAAAGTACTCTTTATTGTTTGTTCTAATATTGGCGGTTTCGCCCAACATATTTTCAAAATAGTTGTTAGAATTTTGAGAATAATTATTCATTACAAACTTTATTCCGATTCCCGCGATGTTTTTTTCGTTTTTTGAAATTAAGATATCAACGATTTTCTCCATGTATCTACCGGCCAATTGTCCTTCTTTTCCACTCCCCAGGCCAAGTGATTTAACTCCATATTCTCGCCCTAATTTATTTTTAATATCATCCGCTATCGCACCGTGAAGTACAATTAATTTCTTATTACTTCGTGAATGAGTTCTCAAAAATTTAATGAAAGATTTTTTTACTGTCTGCAAAAATTGCTGATTGTTCATACCATGTTTAATTAAAATAAGGCTGGCTGTGTTTTAAAAAAGTAGGGGTGCACAAAATCCTTCAAAAAACTCTTGGCGTATGACTTATAACCGCCACGATAGCTCTTTGAGACAAAACTGATGTGCTCTTTCATTAAGTCAGAATTTAAAGCATCGCATAATTCATAGAGATCTGTATCTTTTTTGGGTTTAATACAATATCCGGCATAAAAGCTTGCCTTTTCGTCATTTACCACATAAAAACGAGGGACGATATTCATCGTGCTCGTTATGATTTTCTTGCCAAAACTGGTTTTTAGCCCTTGATTTCGTCCGAAAGCGTAGAATTCTTCATAATTTTTTCCACCGCCCTTATCTCTCATGGACAAATCATCCTTATGGCGCAAAAAATATTTATATGCTTCGGGATAATTTTTCTTAAAGATATTGTGCGGTATTACTTTTTCGTTTTTATACGGAAAAATTAAAAACAAATTTTGATTCGCACCCTTATAGGTAGATGCTTTGATTATCGGAACGCACAAATTTGTTTCAATTTTAAATTCACCAAAATAATGATACTGACCATCACTTTTGTCTGGCGTAAAAATATATAGATCATCTTTGAGGGTGGCGATTCCGTAGTGGATTTCCGCCACATCTTGCAAAGTGGAGTATTTTTTGTTTAATTTTACTATTTTATCCAAATATTTTTTATCAAAAAATTCCCAACGTTCCAATCGCATATGTTGCGCAGATATTTTTTTGAATTCGAGATCTCTGCAATTATTTTTGAAATTTTCCGTATATAGAAAACCATCAGTTTTTTCTTTTTGTAAAAATGTAATCGCGGTGTATGCCGTGGCATTTTTAAAAATTTGAAAATGATCAAAATTCACTATTTTTGTTAGGTGNNTATAAATCAATGGAACCGTTGGAGGCGGTTATAAATTGTTTTTGCAACACATCCTTTCTCCCGTTCAGATTTTGAATGCGAACATAAGGTGGGTTGCCGATTACAAAATCAAATTTTTCATTAAAATTATGAAAACAAAAATCATCAATTATGGCATTGAATTTTGTGATTTTTGTTTTGGATAATTTTTGCAAATTGGCTTTGGTTTTTTCTATGTAATCTGGCGACAAGTCAATAAAGTAAACGTTGTCCTCTATAACCTTGTGTATTGGCTTGCCGGATAGTTTAGCCAATTTTTTAACGGCAACGACCGCAAAAACACCTTCACCACAACCAGCGTCCAATATTTTCTCTTTTCCTGTGATTTTTTGACTATTCAGCGCTTCTTCAACCATAAAATCAGCCACCCAGTCGGGGGTAAAAACAATACCNNGACGCGGCTGTCAAAGCGTTATTTATTTCCTCCACTGTCGCTTTCTTTTTCAAGACTACGGTAATATCCGACAACGAAACCACTGGCACTGGCACGCGAAAGGCCACGCCGTCAAATACGCCTTTCAAATCAGGCAAAACCTCGGTTACGGCAATGGCCGCTCCGGTGGTGGTGGGAATAATGTTTTCAGCTGCCGCGCGCGCTCGACGCAAATCCTTGTGCGGCCCGTCTTGCAGATTCTGATCATTGGTATAGCCATGCACCGTGCTCATAATCGCTTTAGCCACGCCAAACTTTTCATGCAACACCGCCATTACCGGCGCCAAAGAATTCGTGGTGCAAGAAGCGTTATTGATAATCAAGGATTTTTCACTCGGTATTTTGGCGCAGTTAACCCCACGCACATAAGTCGGCACTCCGCCGCCTTTGGCCGGAGCTGACAGCACCACTTTTTTAGCGCCGGCTTTTAAATGCAATTCAGCGCCTTCTTTTTTCGTGAACTTCCCGGTGCTTTCAATCACCACATC
>DOQH01000021.1 GCA_003514455.1 Candidatus Magasanikiibacteriota bacterium | reverse complement strand
ACCAAACTCCACCGTAGCTATTGATTCGGCCGTGGCGAGTTCAACCGCGACTGTCGGCTCGACTGTAGCAAACTCAACCATTGCCGATTCGCTGGCGTTTGATTCAGCCATCGGCTGTTCAGCTGTCGTCGGTTCGGTCGTCGCTACTTCCGCGTCAAGCAGAGTAGGCGGCGTGTCAGCGCAAAGCAAAGGATTGACCACGCATGGCGGTACAATCATTGTTTCTGTTTCCGCCAATGTGTCAAGAGCGTCGGCTTTTGGTTCGGCGACATCCAAACCGTTATCGACATCGGAGTCAGTGTTTGCTGGCGTATCAGTGTCAGGCATGTCCGTGGAGTCCGTGTTCGTCGCGACATCGGCAAGATCTGGAAGCGGTTCATCCTCAACAGGTAGAGGCGGATTGAAATTCGTCTCATCATCGCTGTCGCCGTCATTTGAATCCTGCGAATCAGCTAGCGTGTCACCGGCCATGTCGCTTGCCTTGCTCGGCGGAGTGTAACCAAAGCTACATCCAGCGAACGCCATTGCCACCAATATCATCAGAAATCGTTTCATCGCCCTTCTCCTTCTATTTCTATGTAGTTTCTTGCCCTTATTTGAGTTGTAAAGGAACTACCTCCTTGGTTGTTCCTCCTTTGTTTAGAATATAGCATAAATAAGCCAATTTGTCAAGATGTGTCATTCGTGATAAAATATATCAACTTATGGCAAACAAACTTATTTGGGTTATTAAATTTTTGGTCTATTCCAGCTTTTTAATGCCTTTGATTTTAATGGGCGACACTTTTATTTTTCCTTTTGTTTTTCCCAAGGCGATTTATTTTAGGATTTTAGTGGAATTGGCGTTTGGTCTGTATTTAATTTTGTGTTTGATAGATAAAAATTATCGGCCTAAAAAAACACCTTTATTTATTGTTTTAGGCGCGTTTTTCGTGATTCTTTTTTTATCAACAATTTTTGGCGTTGATTTTCAACGCAGTATGTGGGGTAATTACGAGCGCATGAGCGGTTGGTTCACCTTGATTCATTTTGGTATTTATTTTGTGATTGTTGCCAATATTTTTTGTACTTGGCCGGAATGGCGAAATCTTTTGCGCTGGTCTCTTTTGATCAGTATTATTGTAGGCATTACCGGTTTTAATTTTCTTTTGCCGGATAATTCCATTATGAAAATCGGCGGCGGCGGGACATTGGGCAATCAAATTTATATTGCTAATTTTGTTTTATTTCATATTTTTATCGCTTGGTATTTATTTAGAAAAGAAGAGAATAAATTTTGGCGATTTTTTGCCGCCGGATATGGCATATTGGGAGTTGCCATTATGATGTATAACGGCAAGCGCGGGCCATTTATTGGGCTGGTAATCGGTGGATTTATCGCTGTTGCTTTGTACAGTTTTTTTACCAAAATAAAAAAGTGGCGCACAATCGGTCTTGGATTGATTGGCGCGATTATTATTTTGAGCGGTCTTATTTTTATTTTTCGCCAATCATCATTTGTTCAAAAAATTCCGGCGGTCGGTTCAGTGGCTAATGTTTCTTTCAGCTCCGGTACCGGCGAGACACGTTTGATTGCTTGGAAGATTGCCTATGAGGCATGGAAAGAAAGGCCGCTGTTTGGCTGGGGTGTTGAAAATTTTTATTACGCGTTTAATAAATATTATAATCCAAAGTCATTGGAACACGGCTATTATGAAACATGGTTTGACAGAAGTCATAATATTTTTTTGGACTATCTTTCTACCAGCGGAATTTTGGGATTATTGGCGTACGTGGCGATTTTTATTGCGGTGTTTTGGCAGATCGGCGCGGGGTTTTATAAAAAATTGATTGATTTGGATTCATTGGTTTTTGTATCAATTTTTTTCCTTGCTTACGGAGTGCAGAATTTTTTTGTGTTTGATCATTTGAGTTCTTATTTGATTTTTTTCTTGATGTTAGCATTTGTTCATTTTGTCATTCTGAGCCCCGACGTCCGTCGAGGCGAAGCACCCCTCGAATCAACAATACCCAAAATGTCCAAAATAAATAAATTGTCTTTCGCCCCCGCTTTTATTATCAGCGTAATAATATTATTTTTTATTTATCATTTTAATATCCAGCCGGCCTGGGCCAATAATCAGGATTTAGAAACGCAAAAAATAATGCAGACAAATTTTGCCGCTGGTTTTGCAACGATGAAATCATCGCTTTTAATCAATCCTTATCATCTGACGGACATGCGAAATGATTTCAGCCGCGTGATTGTATCTTACGCGCAAAATGCAGAGGCATTGAAATCAGAAATTTATCAGCAAAGCGCGGATTTTATCATTGAAGAACTTAAAAAAAATATTCAGGAGCATCCTTTTGAATTGCAATCATATATTTTATTGGGGCAATTTTATGATGTTAAAAATAACCCGGACAAATCCGAAGAAATACTTCTCCGCGCGCGCGAATTAAGTCCCAAGCGGCAACAATTGGCGTATTATCTAGTGCGCATCAAAGCGGCAAGGCGCGATTATGTCAGTGCTTTAAAGATTCTGGAGCAATTAGTTAGCGATAATCATAATATTGCAGATACTTATTGGTATATGGCTGTAATTTATGGAGATCAAGGTGACATTAAAAATGCGCATCAGAGTTTGCAACTTGCATTGGCAAAAGGAAAAAGTTTCAACAATAAGCAGGAGCTGTTATATGCCGCGCAATTGGCAAGCAAAAGCGGGGATTTAGAAATGACGCAGGATTTATACGAACGGGTGCTGTCTGCCGACCAAAAAAATCCCGAAATACTTTTGGTGTTGTCGGAAATTTATTCTAGGTTGAATGATAAATCAAAAGCCCAAGAAATGGCCGACCGCGCCGCTTTGTATGATGCTGACGCGTTGAAAAAAGCGAAGAAGTGGTTGAAATAATGGGGTCTTTTGATATAATGTTGATAACAAAAATCGGTCAAAGGCGCTAAACATGGAGGAGACCTCGGACCGATTTTTTGTTTTTAGTAAATATTTTTTGTTTTTTCAACAGTGATTGCCAAATCAAATTTTTTAACTGTTTCTTTGGCGCTCGCACCTAACTGTCTGGCTTGTTCAGGATTTTTTATAAAAGAG
>DOQH01000030.1 GCA_003514455.1 Candidatus Magasanikiibacteriota bacterium | reverse complement strand
TTTTTTCTTTTATTATTCCCTGCGCTGGAATTTTTGAAATATCCGGATACGACGCTTGATAAAATCGCGCGCGGATACATTTTGGGGTCTGCTTTTTCTTCTTTAATCATTTTTTTTATTTATTCCAGCTGGATTGGTTTTTTGCCTGATACTTATTATCATTGGTTCCGCAATATCGCGGCAGGCAAGATTACTGATTTGGGAAATAATTTTTTTCGGATTGTCTTGCCGGAGCATTTGCTGGTGGTTTTGGCCATTCTTATTATTGCTTCGTATCTTATGAAAAATCCAAAAGATAAAATCCTCTGGTTTTATCTTTTTTGCTCGTCGTTTGTGATAATGTTGAATTTTTCTCGGATATATTTTGTCGCGTTGGCCGTGGGTTTTATTATTTTGGCGTTTAAACAGAATTTGAAACATTGGTTTTTTGTTTCCACAATGGTTGCCGCATCAATTTTCGTTATGTTTATATCCACCCACTTTATCGCCAGCCGTGGACAATCAACCGGCCTAGAGTTGTTAGGTGTGCGTATGGTGGGCGTTACCGCGCCTGTTGACGAATTGAGCGGCGCCATTCGCATGGCTCTCTTGCCGGATATTTGGCGTACGATTAAGTTGCATCCGTGGATGGGTTCCGGTTTGGGAACAACTGTGTCATTTGTTCATCCAGTAACGAAGATATTGGAAACCAGAACTCAATTTGATTGGGGATATTTGGAAATGCTGGCTGAATTGGGAATTTTGGGAACTCTCGCGTATCTTATTTTTCTGTTGATTATTTTATGTTCATTAGCTCATCTGGCTTATTCAGCCACTGGCCAGTTCAACGCTCCAGGTCCGTTGTTAAGAGGGCTTTTGGCAGGCGGCGCGGCCTTGTTTGTCATAAATATAACTACTCCTGCACTATTTCAGGGTTTTGGCGTGCTTTATTTTGCCTTCGTCCTTTGTTTAGTGATACAATTGAGTTATGATCATCAAAAATAAAAAAGAACTTATTGGGTTGGCTCAAAATCAGGCGGAAAAGAAATTGCGTGGTGATATGCTCGCAATTCTTGAATGCGCGCTCGCCATGAGCGACCCATATTTTTTAGTTGAAAAATTTTTATCACAAATTGATTGTAAAAAATATAAAAAGATTTTTGTAGTTGGGGCAGGGAAGGGGGCTTATCGCATGGCTTTGGCAGCTGAAAAATTTTTAGGCGCGAAATTAATAGATGGCTGCATCAGCGTTCCAGCAATTATTAAAAATGGACATTTGAAAAAAATAAAAGTTAATCTGGCCGGGCATCCTTTGCCAAATTTAGGCAGTGTGATTGGCGCGCAAAAGATTTTGGAAATTATAAAAAACGCCGGCAGCGATGATTTGGTGTTGGGCTTGTTCTCCGGCGGGGCATCTGCTCTAATGTGCTTGCCTGTGGATAAAGTATCTCTTGTGGATAAAATTAAGGTTACCGAGTTGCTTTTGCGTTCTGGAGCCACCATTGATGAAATGAACGCTGTTAGAAAGCATTTATCGCTAATTAAGGGCGGTTGGCTGGCCAAAGCAGCTGAAGCCCAATTTACCGTGTTTTATCTTTCAGATGTGGTAGGTGATGACTTATCCACAGTGGCGTCTGGCCCAACAGTTGCGGATTCCTCCACCTTTAGCGACGCGATAAAAGTTTTATCAAAATATTCTCTTTTGAATAAGATTCCAAATAGTGTTAAAAAATATCTGGAAGACGGGCAGAATGGCGCGCGTCAAGAAACGTCAAAAAAAAATTCTGCCAATATAAAAAACATTATTATCGGCAGTCACAAAACACTTGCCAAAGCCGCTTTTGAAAAAGCCAAACAATTAAAATATCAACCGATAATTATTACAGATGAAATGAAAGGGGATACTGAAAAAGTCGGAATTAAATTTTTAACGCGCGCGGCATCAGGCAAAAAAAAGATTTTTATCGCAGCCGGGGAAACAACATTCAAAGTTCGCACGAAAAATCCAGGCGGGCGCAATCAGCAAATGTGTTTGTCTGTTTTGCCAAAATTATCAAATGGGCAGGTTTTTGTAGCGTTTGACAGCGATGGAGTTGATGGTGTCGCGCCGGAACAGGTCGGCGGTGTAATAATTGGCGCCGGAACTTTAAAAAATGTTCAAAAATTGAAAATAAATATTAAAAAAACCCTTCAGATCAATGATTCTTATCATTTTTTCCAAAAGGTCGGCGGATTGATTAAAACCGGCTATGTGGGCACTAATCTAGGCGATATTGTGCTGTTCAGCAAGTAATTCAGCCAGTAAATTTTCCAATTGACTCAAAGTACTCACTTGGGTCATTTTTGTTTTAATTATCTTATTATGCGGAATGCTTTTAAAATAGAAAACAAGGTGTTTGCGCAGTAAAATAAGGCCGTAATCGCCATATTGTTTCACTTGCAAGGCCGCGTGTTCAAAAATTATTTTAATTCTTTTTTCAAGTGTCGGCGTGTTATTGGAAAATATCCACGGATTGCCCAAAGCCCCGCGAGCGATTAAAACTCCATCAGCGCCGGTTGTTTCAAGACATTTGTTCACATCTTCGCGAGTAAAAATTCCGCCATTGGCCAGCACTGGAATTGATAATAATTTTTTGGCTTGTGCGATCATTTCCCAATCGGCCTCACCGGAATAACCCTGTTTTTTAGTGCGGCCGTGAATTGAAAGCAAATCCGCTCCGGCTTTTTCAATTATTGGAGCAAATGACAATATCTCATCTTTTTTCGCCCAACCCAAGCGCATTTTTACCGAGACAGGCACGCTCACGGCTTTTTTTACTTCTTTCACAATCGCGGCTGCCAAAGCCGGGTCTTTCATCAAAGCCGCGCCGTGCCAATTTTTTACTACTTTTTGCATTGGACAGCCCATGTTAATATCAATTCCATCTGGCGCTGAAATTTTACAAATTATTTTTGCCGCCTCGGCCATTATTTTNNTAAAGGTTTTTTCATTACAATGAATAATCGCGTCAGCTGAAACCATTTCGCGAAAAATCACCTGCGCGCCAAATTTTTTGCACATTAAACCAAATGGCTCGTCGGTGTAGTCAGCCATAGGCGCCAAGGCGATAATGGGTTTGCTAAACTTGTTCCAATTGAACATAAATGGTGTTGACAAATTGGTTGTTGATAACTCTAGATAAAAGTGGTAGAATAAAGCTGAAAGACCTCAGATCAGAGGTATAAATTAAAACTATGTTTCCACACACTGACGATAACAATTCAAATGAAGAAAAACAAGACGATTTGTTGATTGATGAGAATTTGGAAGAAGAAATCGCTGTGCCTTTTGAAGATGGCGATGATGAAGATGAAGAAGACAATTTCTAGCCAGCTTTCAAACTTTTAATATCTTCTTCATACTGGTCGGCGCGTTTAATCACCGAATCGCCATAAAATTTGTATTTTTTATTAGTTGAGCCGGAAAAATAAATCATGGCCGCTTTCCATTCACCGACTTCGGTTTGCGAAGTGGCGCCATTGGCGGCTAATAGCAGAGCCGAAGCCACAAAAGCGTCGCGTATATCCCAAGGATTGGCCGAGTTTTGGCCTGTTACAGCCATAACTCTTTTTTTATACCCCTGCCAAGTGGAAGGGATAAATTGCGCCGGCCCCATTGCCCCGCCCCAGCCGATTTGTTTGCCTTTCGCGTCTTTCATCGGGCAAGATAAGGGCTGGCCTTCCGGATTAATTCCAAGTTCAGTCGTGATATCTAAAAATGGCTGTTGATCCCGCTCCGGTTTCATAATTTTTTTCCAATGTTTTTCAGGCGGGTCTGTCGGTCGATTGCAAGTGCCAACATTTTTTCCAAGATTTGACTCCTGCGTGATCACCGACAATAGTAGAGCCGGCCTTATTTTAATATATTGGGTCACCCATTCAGCCACTTTTACGGCCTCGCCGAAAGTAATGGCCTTGATGGCGGCCATTTCGTATAAACGATTGCGCACTTCCGCGGCTTTTTTCTTTTGGTCGCTGACAATTTTTTGAAATTCCGTTTCCTTACCCAATGTTTTTTGCAGTAAAACTTCATGCTCGCTTTTGGTTTCCAAGATGTCTTCTTCTTGCAGTTTTTGAATTGAAAGTAAGTTGGTTAAATCAACCTTTGTGTCTTGCAGTTGATTAATTTTTTCAGATACTTTTTTGACCATTCCCTTTTCTTCAATCATTTTTTTGCTTAATTGATCATTGAGTGATAAGTACTGTTCCAAATTAGCGAAAAAGTCCGTTAAACTGGCGGAAGAAAAAAGAATTTTAATTGAGGACATTAAATCTGTCTGTTGAATTTGGCGCAAAATTTGAGATATTTCAGTTTGTGTTACTTTTAATTCTTTTTGGGCTTTAGTTAAATCGTTTTCCGTCTTGTCAATTTGATTTTCCGTGCCCTTGATTTTAATTTTTGTGGCTTCCACCGCTTTGAGAAGCAGTGTTCGTTTATTTTTTAATTCATTGATTTTATTGGTCAAAGTTTTTTTCTGTGTCTTAGTGGAGGCCAGCTCTTTTTCAAAAGAGGCGATTTCTTGCTCCAATGCCCAGAGTTGTTGCTCTAAAATTGATTTGTCTTCAGCTAAAACAATTCCCGATTTTAAGGGCATTACGGCTGTGGGCAGAATAAGGGTGAATATCAATAAAAAAAAGATGATTTTTCTCAACATATCATCTTTATTTTACTTGATTTAATGATTTTTGGCAATTTAAAAGATGCCTTCAATCTTCCACAGTACACTAGGGATAAAGCTGGCGCTGCCAAAGGCATCGGCTGTGATAATGAACAGATTACCCCAATTATCAACTGTAATGCCCTGTAAATCGCGAAAAAGAGGCCTAAAGCGCAGTCGTTGGAGAACACGGCCTTGGAGGTTGAAAATAACAATTTCACGACGGCCGTTATCGGAAACTACCACTTCACCGTTTGGTCCAATAGCAATATCTTCCGGATAACGCAATCCGTCATTTTTATCGGCAAAAATTTCCAAGGGTTCACTTGGTGTATATTGAAAAATCATGCCGGTAGTATCATCTGTTATTAAGAATTTTTTTAAAGCAGGGTGCCAAATAACGCCTTCCGGCGCTTTGAATAACGGGTAATCCGGTTTTTCAACCGTGACATCGCCATCTTTTTTGATTTGAAAAATTGAGCCGACGCTTTCATCCATCACAGTGATTGTTCCTTTTTCATCAACAGTCAGAGCTTCCGGGTGCTTGGGAAAATTTTCTTTTATTGGCACAGTACTCCAATTGCAAACTAATTTTTTATCGCATGAGTAGATGAAAATTTTGCCTTGAGCGCCATTTGATACATAAATGGATTTTTCATTCACAAAAACACTGTCAATATCGCGCAAAATGTAATTTGAATCAGGCAAACGAGCAAATATTCCGTTGCGATAAGTAAAGACACCGGGAGATGTGTTTGAATTGCGACGTTTGGACTCTGATTCATTGGCCGCAACAACTCCCCAATTGGGGTTAAAATCCAGATCATCAGCGTGAAAAAGTCCTTGCGCTAAACTGGCGATTTTGGTAACTCGCTCTGTTCCAAATAGCGGTGTGTCTGTTTTAAGTCGCCAAGTAAAAGCAGAAGAGATAATAATACCCCCAGCCATTAAAATACCAATTGTTAAAATTATTTTTTTATTCAACGGCGCCTTTTCTTCAATAAACCAGCTTTCTTTAACAAGCATTAAATACGCGCCAAAAGCGAAAATAATCGCGGCAGTACATTCCAAAATTTCTTCCCAACCATTTAGAAATTCTTTTGGCTGCCAAATAATATACCACGCGTCGGAAAATTCATAACCGCGCAGAGCCAACATATCAGTGAATTGTCTCAACCAGTTAAAAAGCAGTCCATCAATTGAATCAAAACCGGTTGCCAGAATAAAAAGAAAAATGCCGAAGAAATATAATTGGAAAAAAATACGCAAACGCGGAGTGCTTGGTAAGCGGCGAAGTGTTTGGAAAATAAAAATTAAAACCGCGAGTCCGATTAAACCATAGCCGGCTGTTATCAAATCAGTGGTAAAATCAGGCAATTTAAATAATTTTTGCAATCGGCTGCCGATAAATTCATGAATTAAAAACAATTCATCAGCTCCGGCGAAAAATAATCCGGCGCCCAATAGCCAAAAGGCCATTTTTTGTCTAAATTCAAGAAGTTGTTTTTTAGCCGCCCAAAATAAAATTAATGCGGCGGCAAATAAAGCCCCGCCGGATGGATAGCGAATCCAAGAATATTCTTCTGTTAAAGACCATTTTTGGTCAAAAATAAAAACAAAAAAAGTGATAACAAGCGCGCCGCCTAATGTCAGGAGCGCGTAACGCCACCAGAGTAAGTGTTTGCGCCATAAGATGATGGCGGCGACTGTAACGACAATCAGAAAAAAACCCAGCCCGATGTATGCTCGCATAAGCACTTCATAAGACAGCGCGCGTCCAGCCGCGTTTTCAATCACTGGAATCAAAGAGGGGATTGTCCAAGCCGCTAAAAAAGACGCGCCAATCAACATTAACAAGAAAAGAATGATTTTTTTGAGAAATTGAATCATTATTATTTTTGTAACGGCTTTTTTGCTTTAACAATACCGACAAAATACTCTGCTGGAATAAGACCTGGGGATATTGTAGGATTGTTGTGCGTGCGTATTTCATCAATTGGCACATCCATAACAACCGCGACAGCACCGTCAAAAGAAAAACGCGGATCATCGCTCCAGTATTCACACTGCGCNNTTTGTGGGATTGTTATGTGCACCAATCTAACATAGCCATCCTTTAGAGTTGGCAGTTTTTCTATTGTTGTAATTATCTCTTCCGGTAGTGAATCATATTCATTCATAGTAAGCGGCTTTCTTTTTTATTGTTGCTCATTTTTAAAACTCCGGGACTTGGATTCGAACCAAGATAAACGGATTCAGAGTCCGTTGTCCTACCATTAGACGATCCCGGAATAAACATTATCCAACAACCTGTCCGCCAAAGGCCGCGGCTAGGTCATTCACAAGCGTGTCGGTTGACGGCGCAACGGGCTCGGTGGCGATTTGAACAATCACAGGCGCTTTGTCATCACCTAAAACAACTTCAATAAAGGCCGTTTCTCCCAAAACCTCGGTCATTGCTTTTTCAGCCAAAGAGCGCATTTTCAACTCGCTTAATTTATCTTGATGAAATGCATATTTGACACATATTTGCACAGCGCGGCCACGCACTCCAACTGGCTGGCTCATTCGCAAAATTAAAGGTAAAGAATGGTTGTATTCCTGCACTTTTTTCAAGAAATGATCCCACTTTTCTTTGATTTTGTCAAATGAGAGGGGCGCGCCTGTAGGTTCGGACGCAGTGACTTCAATCGGTTTTTCTATTTTCTTTTCTTCTTTCTTTGTTTCCAGCTCGCTTAAAACCGGTTTTGAAGTTACATGAATAGGTGCCGGTTCACTTTGTACTTGCTGTTGTGAAGGAGTAAAAGTCGCTTCCACAATCGCGATTGGAGACAAGGTTTCCGGTATCAGCGTCACCAAAGCCATTTCCAACGGCAGTTGCGGCACATGAGACGCGCGCAAGTGCCGTTTTTGCTCCAAAAATGTTTCAATTATTTTCATTAATTGCGGAACGGAAAAAATTTTCGCAAACTTCATTATTTCTTTTAATAATTTTTCATCAACGGCAAAACTTAATTTTCCCAATTCATTGCTTAATTTAGTTAATAGAATCAAGCGGCTTAATTCAATAATATCTTCGGTTAATTTAATTAAATCCACGCCCTCTTCCACCAAATTATTCAAGAAAATTAAAGCATCTTTAAGATTTTTTTGCGTAATAAATTCCAAAATTTTGGCCACCGCTGAAAAATCAGAGCGTGGGAGCACCAAACTAGCTTCTTTTTCCGTAATTTCTTTAACACCCATTGAAAAAATTTGTCCCAATAGTCCTTCCGCGTCGCGCAATCCGCCTTCACTGCGGTAAGCAATTTGTTCCAACACTTTTTTGTCAATTTTTATTTTCTCTTCATCAGCAATGGTTCGCAATCGTTTGACAATGTCTTCTATATTAACTTTTTTAAAATCAAACCGCTGACAGCGAGAAATAATCGTTTCCGGCAATTTTTGAAGTTCGGTAGTGGCTAAAATAAAAATCACATAGGCCGGCGGTTCTTCCAAGGTTTTCAAAAGCGCGTTAAAAGCGCCGGTGGAAAGCATGTGAACCTCGTCAATGATAAAGACCTTAAATTTGTTTTTGGTTGGCAAAAATCTCGCTGAATCAATAATGCTTTCCCGCACATTGTCAACTCCTGTGTGCGATGCCGCGTCAATCTCCAATACATCAATAGAATGCCCTTCGGTTATTTCACGGCAAGAATCACACTCGCCACACGGCTCGCTTGTGTCTGGCGTGCGCTTAATACAGTTGACTGATTTGGCCACCAAGCGCGCCAAAGTGGTTTTTCCAATGCCGCGGGATCCGGAAAATAAAAAAGCGTGGGCCAAACGGCCCGTTTCAATTTCTCTTTGTAAAGTGAGTTTGATGTGATTTTGCCCCACGACCTCGCTCCACAATTTTGGACGATATTTACGATATAAGGTGCTCATATACTAGATTGCCACGCCCCGACGGATGTCGGGGCTCGCAATGACCAATTATAATGTCGGTTCGCTGGCCGGCGCAGTTGTTGTTTTAATTATTTCACCCAATTTAGTGCGTTCTAGAATTTCCGCGTTCACAAGCGCCCTATCGCGTCCGAATTTCAAGCGAGAAAGCTCTTTAATTGGTTCTACGATTTCAGGGTTGCCTTTTGACGGATAAATAGTCGCGATAGTAAATGGACGAGACGGCGCATTATTAATCAATAATCGCACATAAGCGTGAAATTTGTCAATGTTCATAACATCATACTCGTTCAAAGCCGGAGCGAATTGCTTGGCTAGCACCTCGGCGTCATCCACGCCAACTCTAAAAGAAATTATCGTGCCCACATTGCCAAACACCGCGTCTTTGATTTTGCTGTTGCCCTGTTTTCCCTCAATTCCGCCGCCTGTCAACAGTTGCCCGATGTATTGATGCGCCATGGTTAAATCCAATTTGTATTTGCGCGCTTCAGCCAAAATTGTGGAGATGGAATCAGTGATGAAATTTTGAAACTCATCAATATATAAAAAGAAATCATTGCGTTTTTCTTCCGGCATGTCCGCGCGAGCTAAAGCGGCCATTTGCAGTTTGGACACGATAATCAAACCAAGCAGATTGGAATTAACCTCGCCGACTTTTCCTTTAGCCAAATTTACCAAAAGAATTTTTTTGTTGTCCATGACTTCGCGGACATTAAATCCTGATTTTGGCTGGCCGATGATATTGCGGATCATTTCATTTTCCACAAAACGGCCGACTTTGGAAATCAAATATCCCAGCATTTCCGACTTATGAAAATCCGATGTTTTAGCCATTTCTTTTTCCCAAAAAGCCCGCACCATCGGATCAGTCACATTTTTCAATTTATATTTTTGAAATTCAGCGTCAGTGAAAATACGAGGAATATCAGCCAAAGTGCCGGGATATTCTTTATCAGCCATTAAAGTTAGCATGGCATTGCGCATGTTGTGTTCAAACATCGGGCCGATCATTGCCGGGTCTGTTACCAATTTGTAAAAAATCGCGATCATTTCTTGAATAGCAAAATCCATTTGCTCCGGTGTTTCCGCCTCCAACATGTTAAGACCAACCGGCCGTTCAATGTCAGATGGATCAAAAATTATGACATCATCAACGCGCTCTTTTGGAATATGCGGCAAAACATCTTCAATCAAAGTGCCGTGCGGGTCAATCACGCAAACGCCTTCGCCATTTTGAATATCTTGAATAATCATGTTGGATAGCAACACCGACTTACCCACACCGGTTGAACCAATAATGTAAACATGGCGGCGGCGGTCTTCCGGCAAAACATAAACAGGTTTTTCCTGACCGCGATAAACCGTGTTGCCAATCAAAAGTCCGTGGTCAGGCATATTCATGGGCGGCGGAGATTTTCGCGCTTGCAACCACAGGATGTTTGGCGTTTTGGCTGATGGAAGAGGGAAGTGCCAAATGGAAGCCAATTCCTCGGTGCTTAAAACCAATTTTTTCCAAGAACGAAAATTGCGATAGATAAAATCTCCAATAAACATTTTTTTGAAAAAAATAACTTGTTCGCGCAAAGCATTGCCGCTTTCGTGAGCTGTAAATTGAGCAAACGAGCCGACCAAATCACGCAAAATTTGACTGGCGCGAGTGGAATCATCAGCAGAGGCGATTAAATTTATATTAACTTCAAAATTGGCCTTGGAAATTTTTTCTTCCATTGATTTGATGATTTCTTCTTCGCGCTGATAAATGCGCATTGGCGGATTTTTTGATTGGGATTTTTCCGATTCGTCAATTTGTTTACTTTTGGCAGAAGAAGTAAATGCCTTGATTACATCGCCAAGTATTTTAAAAGGAAACATTATTGCTGTGGAAATAATGTGCCCGACGCTAATATCACCCAAGGCCTTGTCCAATTTGTCGCCTTTGTGCATTTTTTGGGCAATGGAGAGTACTTTGGATTGCCAACCTTGCTTGACCGGCCTGATAAACATTTGAATGGCCGCGCCCTCATTCATTTTTAATTTGCTTAAATTATTCAGCAATCCCTCTGTCGGATCGCCGTCCAGTTTTTTGTATGTTTTTAATGGCAATAAAACGCTTTTGGTTGGTTTAAGATAGGTGCCAATGATCGCGCCCTGCGGCTGAAAAATGTTGTAATCGGTTGTTTCTTCAATTTCAGAGTTTGGGAACTCTGCGTGGATTTGCTGTTCAACATATTCACCCAATTTTTCCGGCGCCACCACAAAAAATTTAATCAATCCTTTATCAAAAATAATTTCCATTGAAATATGCCGATGAGAGCCAACCCAGAATTTTTTAAATTGATAAAATGGATAAGTCCAATCCTTGGTTCGCCTGATTCCGGTAAACGCGGCGTAAAGAGTTTCCATCACGGCAATTACTTCTTTAATGTCTTTTTTTTGATCTGTGGATTCTTTTTTCTTTGCTTCCTCTTCAGCCTCTTTTGGCAAAATCACCAAAAAAACTTTTCGTTTAAAAGCATATCTTTTGCGCGCCAAGCGATGCAACCACAAACGGAGCAAAAACAATAACAAAACCACGCCCAAAATTATTAAAATCAAGAACGCGTAAGGCAACCAAGCGCCTGATTCCACAGCTGTTTGCGCTGATTGAGCAATTTGGCCGCTGACAGTGTTGGCTTTTTCCAAACCACCGGATAAATCCGGAAGATAAATTCCTTCCTCCATAATGTCTATTCCTCTTTATGTTTTTTGGCAAAAAGAATGATTTTGTCCGTTTTTATTTTTGTTTCTTGCTCCAAGAAAAAATGATTGACATGCGGGATCGTTTTTAGCCAATTACGAATTAAGTCCACAATTTTTTGCACTTGAATTTTGGCTGTTTCAACCATTTGCCAAACCAAGTTGGAAACACGCTCGCCTTCCAGTTTGAATTTTATTTTTAATTCCGGAGGCAATTCTTTGTAGGCATCTTCCAATCCGGCGGAAAGTATATTTTCCACCTCCACCAGATGAGGGTTTTTGGTGGGGCGGGGGATACTTACCGGAGTCGGCGAAACAGCAGCTGGTTTTGGTTGCGTTGTTTCAGTTGTTGGCCGTGCCCCTGTTTCCACAGGCCAGCTTAATTCAGATTCTTTTTGTGCGCCAATTTCCTGTGTGGGTTTTGGCGCTTCACGCAAAAAATCAGCCACAGACGGCTTTGTTTCTTCTTGTCGCTCTTTTTTAGTTAAGGGCATAGTTTTTCACTGCCATAATTATATCATTTCCAATCTATCCACACAATGTTATACACATGATTTGTCAAAGTATGATATAATGTAGTCATGGCTAAAATGAATACATTAAAAGAAATCAAAACCGCGAATTGGTCATGGGTGCATATCAATCATCCCACTGAATTGGAAGCCAAGCAATTGGCGCGCCGTTTTAATTTTCACGAATTGGATTTGAAAGATGTTTTGCCGCCGATTCAAAGGCCAAAACTTGTTGAAAGAGACGGACATCTTTTCATGATATTGCTTTATCCCAGTTATGATCGCGGCTCACGCAAGATTCATCCGGTGGAAGTTGATTTTTTCATTGGCAAAGATTTTTTGATAACAAGCACTTCGGAATTATTCAGCCCAATTGCTGATTTTTTCAATAAGCATAAAAAAGACACGGCAATAAAAAACGCCAGCGCCTTTGCCTCACCAATTGAATTATTGTATGAAATTTTAAAACGGCTGGAACATTATTGTTTACCAATGTCAATTCATATTAGCAATGATATTGATCACGCGGAAAATATTGTTTTCGCTCAAACCGACAAGGCCGAAACCATCAATGAGGTTTTGCGCATTAAAACCAATATAGTTAATTTTAGAAAAGCCATGAATCGGCATACGCGCGTGATCCAGCACCTGTCTGGAAAAATTGAGAAATTTTTTCCTGATTTTTCACACGAACTTTTGAAAGGACTGGTTGAAGATACGGAAGATCTTTGGGTAATGCTTGAAAATTATCAAGACACGATTGAGGCAATTCAAGACAGTCAACTGGCACTTTTGAATTATCGCAGTAATAATATAATGGAGGTCTTCACTATTTTTACCACCATAATTTTCGCTTCGGAATTGATTATCAGTTTGGCACTTTTGGCCTTTGATTCTTCATTTTCAATTTTAATTGATCCGCTTAAATTCATGTCTTTTTCCAGTATTTTGTTGGCTGTGATTCTCGGGATGTTGGTATTTTTTAGAAGAAAACAGTGGATGTAAAAAATTTGTTTGTAAAATCAAAATCCGCTTTAAAAAGCGGATTTTTTGACTAATTTTTATTTTTAAGTTAATATGAAAGTGTCCTTAAGGATGGCATAGATGTCCTCGCTGTTAAGGCACTGGCTTCAACGGAAGATTGTTCCGCTTGCCAGCCTTAAGGAGCTTGTTGGAGCTTTGAGCTTGCGACAGGGTTTGTTACGAGCCAACCGGTGGTGAATCTCGGACTTCATTAAGAACGGAGTACGGGGTTCCCGCAAAACCACTTGTGGCCACGAGCA
>DOQH01000018.1 GCA_003514455.1 Candidatus Magasanikiibacteriota bacterium | reverse complement strand
AGTCTTATTTTATGGTTTTTATTTTTGGCGTTTGTGTCTGCGTCCGATGAATTTAGCTGTCATCCACGCGTAAGCGGGGATTCAGTCGTCAACGAAAGAATCGGCTTGCCAGATTCCAGTTTACGCAAGAATAATAAGGCAAGGCGGGGTTTTATTTTGTTTGCCATATTGATTATTTTTTATCTCCTATTTTTCAATTTTCGTTCTTTCAAATCCTCATATTTCATGCGCCAAGCGGAATTAAGTTCAACCTTGATGGAATGGACGGGATTTGTCGATAAAGCCCTGTCTTTCAAGGTTCCATTTTTATCAGAGAACGCAGTTTTTTTAGCCGAACAATTCACTAAATTTGATAAAGCCGGCGCAATTGCGAATAGTCAGGAATTAGAAAAGACCGTTTTAAAAATAGCGGCGGTTTTGGAAAAAGGGGTGCAAAATTATCCTGACGATTTGAGTTTTCCAATCTGGGCCGGGCAGGTATATCTGGTTTTGGGGGAAAAGTTTAACGAGAGATATTATTATCAAGCGGAAGAAAATTTATTAAAGGCGGAAAAAATTTCGCCCAACAAGCAGGAAGTTTTATTTTTGCTTGGTCGTCTGTATCTTTTGAAAAAAGATTTTGGCAAAGCGCTTGATTTTCAAAACAAAGCAGTAGCCGCAGCGCCGGAGATTAATATCAGCCATTGGTTTTTGGGTTTGACTTATGTCGCTCAAGGGGAGCGAGCCGCTGGCCTGAAAGAGATTGAAAAAGCTATTGAATTGGGATATAGTTTAACGGTTGACCAAAAGCTTTATGTTTTGGATATTTACGCTTTAGAGAAGAATTATTCCAAATTAATTGATGAGTATAAAAAAATGATTGAATCCGACCCGGAAAATGTCAACTGGCTGATTAAGCTGGCCGCTATCTACGCGGAATCAGGTGATAAAAAAGCGGCTTTGGAAACAACGCGCCAGGCAGTCGGCCTTTTTCCTCCTCTTAAAATTGAAGCGGAAAAATTCATTAAACAATATAAATTATTAGAAAATAAATAACAAGAGATATGAAAAAATATTTGACAAAACGAAATTTGATAATTGCTTGCGTGGTTATATTTGTAGCCAGCAGTTTTATAACTTACAAATTGATCAATTCTCCGCGGAGAACGGAGCAACAAATTTTAATGAAATTGGGCGATAACCAAGGGTGGCTGAAGCAATACTCGGAGCTTAAAGAAAAAATAAAAAAGAATGAAGAAAAGGACGGTAAAGACCAAAGCGCGTTATTATCTTTGGGTTTTGCTTGGAAGGGATTAGGTGACGCGACAAAGGATAATTATTTTTTGCAGCAAGCTTTAAAAATGTACCAGCAAGGAATTGACCAGTTTGGCAGCGAGAATATTATTTTTTATTGGAGCGCCGGCTCGGTTGCCAGCAGTATGGGAAAATTTGAAATGGCCGAAAATTATTATAAGAGCGCTATTACCGTTGCTCCGGCTTATGCGGAAGGATATACTTACCTGGCCGAGTTGTACAGATTCAAAATGAAAAAAAATTCGGACGAAGTTATTAAAATTTATGATGATGGACTCAAAGCAACCAGCGGCAATTCGCAGCTTTTTCTGGAAAGGTCTTCATATTTGCGCGCTATTGGTCGTTACGAGGAATCCTTGGCGGGATATAAGGACCTTTTAAATCAAAATCCCAATAATAAAGGTTTTGAAGATGTGATATGGGAATTGGAGGAAAAATTAAAAAAATAGCTTCATTGTGGTTGCCAAGGTAAAAAAGTTATCCACAGATAAAAATTATGTTTGTCTTTTAAAATGTAGTATAATATAGTCATGGTTTTTGAGAGAAAAAAGGAACAAAAAATTTTATTGCCGATTTTGTTGTTAATTTTGATTTTGATGGTACTAATGTTGTTAATTTTGGGTTGGTTTGTTTTTGACATTAAAAAAAGCGGTGTAAATAAATGGACGCAAAAGACCGTAGAGAGCAATTTGGCAGAGAAGAAGGATTCCTTGAATTTATCCAATACCGACCCGGAGGTTGGCGGCGTAGTGGAAAAAGTTTCACGACATATTCTTTTTCCTTCAAAGGAAATTACAGTGGCTACTGTAAAAGACGCGGAAAAATTATATAAAGAAAACCCGGTGATTTATCAATATATTAAAAATGGGCAAAAGGTTTTAATATATGATACCGGG
This sequence comes from Candidatus Magasanikiibacteriota bacterium, assembly GCA_003514455.1. Taxonomy (GTDB): domain Bacteria; phylum Patescibacteriota; class Patescibacteriia; order Magasanikbacterales; family UBA10003; genus UBA10003. Next base: position 3,783 of record DOQH01000018.1, on the reverse strand, counting down.
GCAATAGTGTACGACGCGAGTATTGATAAAATAGTTGATGTGATTCAATTTTATGCTGTCCGCCAAGAGAAACTGGCCGGTCAAGTAAAACAATAATAAAAAAATAATTTATTTAATTAATTTAGTAAATTAAGAAAAATATGAAAAGAATTTTAGAATCCATGGCCGGGCAAGCGATAATAGTGGCTTGTCTCGCTTTTGTGTTTTCTTTTTCTCTTTCGGTTTCAGTTTTAGCCGCTACCACAGTCGGCAATAATGTGGCAGTGGGAGGTACTCTGGATGTTACCGGCATCACCACCTTAACAGCCGCTTTAGTTGCCAATGGCGCGGTTACCTTGGGCGATTCTGTTGGCGATTCCATCACCATCACAGGCAAACTCGGCACAATATATGTGTCTGATGGTTCAACCACTTCCACTCATGCGAAAAATTCATTAACACTTGGCGAGGCCACTAATTACAATAAAGGTGTATTTTACGTGGATTCTTCCGGTAATGTGTCCGCTTCCGGTACAATGGCTGTGGTTGGAGCCGCTACTCTCACTGGCGCCTTGGTTGCCAATGGCGCGGTTACCTTGGGCGATTCTGTTGGCGATTCCATCACCATCACAGGCAAACTCGGCACAATATATGTGTCTGATGGTTCAACCACTTCAACTCATGCAAAGAACTCGTTAACTCTTGGCGAAGCGACAGATTATAATCTTGGTAAGTTTTATGTTGATCCTTCGGGAAATGTTTCGGCTTCAGGTACTTTAGCTGTAATTGGAAATGCTACACTTACTGCTGACCTTACAATTGATACCAACACTTTATATGTAAGTTCCAGCAATAACAAAGTTGGCGTGGTTTCATCAACTCCTTTTGCTCAATTGTCAATTGGAGCGGGCGGGGCAGTGAGCTCCACTATTTCTGTGGGTAAATTTTGTATGTATGCCGGTCAAGAAAATGGCGTGAATGTTTATGTGATATTAGGAGCTAATCAGGCCAACAATCAACCGTTCGCCACCACCACCGTATCTTGTTTTTAAGATTAAATTGCTGTATTCACGGCATTCTTAATCATATTATCTTATGAAAAAAATAGTACAAAAAAGTTGGCTCTTCCTCTTCGTGGCGGTTTTGGCTCTTGGAATGATTGGCGCGGTTGAGGCGGCTAATGAAGTAACAACAACATCGGGCGCTTCCATTGTCTTGCCGTCTGATGGTTCAAGTTATACCTTAAGCACCAATACCACCGTTCAATCGTTCACTGTTAATAATTCAAGTATAGATTTTATTGTAGAGGCCAACTCAGTAATTTATTTGACATCCAGCGACCGCAAAAATTTTACTGTTAATAATTCACAATGTGGCACATCTCTAGTTTGCGGAGCCAGTGCTTCAAATATTTATATATCCTGTTCTTCCGCTGTCACTCAGCACACTATTACCCTGACACCTAGCGGGACATGCTCTTCGCAAAATGGCGGCGGTTCCTCCTCTTCTAGCGGCTCTTCTAGCTCGCCCGCGATAACTCCTTCTGCCACCCCTGTCATCGTCACCCCAGTAATTCCTGCTATGCCAGCGGTGGCTCCTGCCGCCCCTTCAACAACAGTTGCTCCATCGGCAAGTGTTACTGCACCAGCACCTTCTACATCTGTTCAACCAGCTTCGGTGGTAGAATTTTCTCATCCGGAATCAGCTGTCCAAATAAAAGGACTGACTTCGCCGGTTTTTCAGCAGGGTTCCAGATTAAAATTTTCTTTTGAGTTTAAGAATGAAAATACCAAAACAATTCCGGTAAAAGTAACTCGGCAATTGTTAGATGGCAATGGTAAAGTGGTAAAATCATCTGTTTTGTCAACGAATCTTAAAGCTAATAAGATTTTGAAAAAAAACGCTACCGAGACAATTAGCAAAACTTTATCTCCGGGTGATTATATTGTGGTGATTAAAATTGTTAACAGCAAAACCAAAGAATTATTGGAAGAGAATGGTTTCAAGATTACTGTTGAGAAATTAAAAAAGAAATATTTTGTCTTAGCTGAAGAGACGCCGATTGCAACTGCCATTGCTTTTGATCAAGCTGTTTGGAACAAGATTAAAACCAATATTGTTTTACCGGCAAATTTCAAGTTTAAATACAGCTTCACCAATAATACTGAACAGAAGCAAACTGTTAGAATGGTGCGTGAATTGATTGGACCGAATGAAAAAGTAATTTCTAAGAGCAGTGGAAAATGGGTGATGACACCGGGAGAAAAAGATAGTTTAACACCAACTCAGGCGGTAGCAGGGAATTTGACAGCTGGCGCGTATATTGTTAAAATTTCCGCTCTTGATTGGAAAACCAAAGAAATATTGGCCGAGAATCAGTTTGGATTTGTAGTGGAGTTGAAATAAAATTTGTTGAAATAATAAAAAAGAAGCGATTATGTCGCTTCTTTTTGTTTGGGAAATTTTTGGATAAAAAAAGAGGGAACCCCGAAAGGTTCCCGTTGAGATTTGAGTTGTGAGTTGAAGCTATACTATGGACAGCCAACACTAATGCTGTCTATGGCTTCAAAGATGTAGGCGCCGGTGAAGTGGAAGGTGAGCCACACTTCCCCGTTATAGTTATCAAGTGGCAGGATGTAGTGAGTCCATGGCAGGAGGAAAGCATTTGTTTTTTCCAGCAGGGTGGCAGCGCCGGATGCGGTATGGATTTGAACGGCGAAACTCTGTGTCCCGCCTTGGCCAGTGGTGTGGTCGAATGTGAGAGTGGCGGTGTGTCCTGATTGCAGAGAGAAGGTGGGTGAAGTGAGGACTGCCCAGGCATCTGTTCCATTACCCGCGAACACTAGTGAGTTGGGAGATGAAGTGTACCCTTGCGTTCCGTTAATCTTGTATGGGGTGGCAAAATTAGTGATTTGCCATCCTGCGTCTAGTGCGCCGGTGTCAAAGTTAGCAGACGCGAAAGGCATGTCTACGCAGATGCCACTTTGGCAGGAGTCACTATTGCAACTCTGGCCATCGTCGCACTCGGTGCCATCGGGTTTGTTCACGACAGCGCATTGTCCGCTTTGGCAAGTTGCTTCTGCGAGACATTGTCCTTCTGCGCAAGTTTTGCCCTCATTCACCGCTTCCATCTCACACTTGCCGCTCGCGGGCTGGCAGGTGTTTTTGATGCAAACAGTGTCTGCGGCGGTTGGGCAGGTGATGACTGAGGTTGGATCAAGCACGCATTTGTGCGGCATNNCTGGCGCAGTCCGGAGTGGTGTAACAGTCGCAGGTTTGCGTTCCGGCTTGGCAGGCGCCGCTCTGACAGGTGTCATTCACGGTGCAGGCATCGCCGTTGTCGCAGGCCTTGCCATTCATCGGCGGCTTGCTGTGTTGGCACCCGAGTGTCTTATTGCAGACATCCAAGGTGCACTCGTTGTTGTCATCGCAGTCCAACGGGGCCGTGCCCACGCACTTACTCTGTTTGCAGGCGTCAATGATAGTGCACACCGAGCCGTCATCGCAGTCCGCGCCGTCTGTGATTGGCAGATGGGCGCATTGGCTATTTTGGCAAACATCGTTCGTGCATTCGTTGAAATCGCTGGAGCAGTCCTCGCTGTTTGGCGCGAACACACAACCGGTTGCTGGGTCGCACGAGTCGTCGGTGCAGACATTACTGTCTTCGCACTTGACACTCGTTCCCGAGCAGATGCCGTTGGAGCAGATATCTCCGCTGGTGCAAGCATTGTCATCGTTGCAGGCGCCGCTTTCATTCACCGCTGTCATTTCGCACTTGCCGCTTTTGGGCTGGCAGGTGTTTTT
>DOQH01000004.1 GCA_003514455.1 Candidatus Magasanikiibacteriota bacterium | reverse complement strand
ATCTTTTGCCCGATGCTCTCCCAAGACATATTTGATGTTTTTATATTTCTTCAAAACCGCTAAATTCTTGGTCAGCTCTTTTTTTGTTTTCAAATCCGTAATAGTTAAATCAGCGCCGCGCGACGCCAAAAACTCGGCCGCGGCAACCCCACTGCCCTTCTCAAATCCACCCAAACCCATAAGAAGAATTTTTTTATTTTTGTAGCGCATAGAATGCTGTGTTTTGAGGGGGATCTTGACAAAAACCCCAAAATGTCTTATCTTAAAATCAACATCGGTTCAACAGTTGGTTTTTACTCAACAACAAGGGGGCTAAAATGGACGGCAGAAGTAATTTCAACTGGTACAAGAAAATACCATTGATTCTGGCAACTTTGGTGTCGGTGTTGCTCGGCGGATTCTTCCTGCTCCGAAATGGCTTAGGAAAGGAAAATGTCGTCGCCAACAACACCCTTCCTATTGCCGTAATCTTCTTCGTCATTTCTGCTATATCGTCGAATATTTTATTATCTCTGATGAGAAAGAGGCACAAATAGCATCAAGTTAACCCCAATCAACCTCCGCCCGCGATCACCTCAACGGCGGCTTTTTTTATCCTAAAATTTCGAACCTCTGCCCGCCGGCAGAAATCTGCTCGGCCTTGCTTACCATTGCCTCCAAAATCCGCGCCACTAATTCATCACATTCTTTTTTAATTGTCTGATACTCGGCTTCACTTTTGTCCAACCCGACTGGCTTTCCCACGGCCGCGTAAAATTTAATTTTCGGCTCGGTGCCGGACGGCCGCGCCACCACGCGAATGGTTTTTTCCGCATTTAGATAAAACACCAAAGCATTATCCAAAAATCCGCCATACGGCTTGGATTGATCAAAAACTTCCACCACCTTCACGCCGTCAATCTCTGTTGGCAAATCAACGCGCAACTCTGACATTATTTTCAACATCTTATCCATTCCATCCATGCCAGAAAAATAAATCGCTTGCAAAATCTCGCGAAAATATCCATACTCTTTTTTAATAAATTCCAATTGTTCAAACAATGTCCGGCCTTGCTGTTTCAACAGCGCGGCATATTCGCAAATCAGCAAAGCGGCAACGGCGCCGTCTTTATCCCGGCAATAATCGCCGTAAAGATAACCATGGCTTTCTTCCGTGCCAAAAACAAATTCTCGACCGGCCAAGCGAGTATTCATGGCATTGGCAATATATTTAAAACCGACAGGCAAATCCGTAATCACATCCAAATTATTGGCCTCGGCAATTTTGGCCAGCAAGTCGGTAGTAACGATTGTTTTTATCAACACCCCGCGGCTGGGCAAAGTCCCGGCAGCTTTTCTCTGTTTGACAATGTAGTCAAAAAGCAAAACCCCAATTTGATTGCCATTAAGAAAAATGTAATTATTATTGGATAATTTCTCGCGGCTGACAACTCCGATTCTATCAGCGTCCGGGTCAGAAGCCACCGCTACATCAGCCCCGCTCTCGGCCGCCTGCTTGGTGGCCGCATCCAAAGAAATTGGCACTTCGGGATTGGGAATATGATTGGCTACCGCGCTAAAATCCGGATCAAAAGGCATTTGCGATTCCACTGCATCCAGACGGCTAAATCCGGCTCGGCGCAGAATTGGCAAAAAAGAAGTGCTGGCGCAACCATGCAAAGGAGTGAAAACAATATGTACATCGCGGTAATTTCCCAAAGATAATTTGGCAACTGTTGCCTGATAGGCTTCATCAATTTCTTCACCCAATATTTCAATTTTGCCATCGTTCACTGCCTGGTCAAAATCAGAAAATTCAATGCGGCTTACCCCATTAACTTTCTCAATAATTTTTCCATCATGCGGCGACACCACCTGTTCGCCGGCATCCCAATAAACTTTAATGCCATTATCAGACGGCGGATTATGACTTGCGCTAATCATGGCGCCGGCAATGGCTTTTTTGTAACGAATAGTAAAAGAAATCTGCGGAGTGGAACGGACGCCATTGTAAAAATATACTTTAAAACCATTGGCGACAAAAACTTGGGCTGCCACTTTAGCGAATTTGGCAGAATTATGCCGCACATCATAAGTAATCACCACTCCGCGAGCCCGTGCCTCGGTTGGATTAAAACACTCCATTAAATAATTTGCCACGCCCTGCGCTGATTCGGCAATAGTGCGAATGTTGATTCTATTTGTGCCAGCTCCCATTTTTCCGCGCCTGCCGCCTGTGCCAAAAGGAATAATTTTGTAAAACGCTTCATTTAATTCAGTCACATTTCCCGCTTCAATCAAGACCTGAATTTCAGGATGAAATTCCGCATATTCCTCGCTGGTCAGCCATTTTTTGATATTGACAAAAGCGCTGTCTACCAATCCCCGGCCTTTTAATGATTCTAACTTATCTAAATTAAACATATTTGTTTCACGGCAAGCTCGGCAGATGATTTTTTTCGCTCGGATAAACTCGCCTCCCCGACTGCTGTCGGGGATCGACCTCGGCATTCACGGCCTTAGCCATAGCAGAATGCCTCGGTCTGGCTCAAACATATCCTCGCTGTAAAAATCATCTGCCTCCGCTTGCCTGACTTATTTTCAAATTGTATCTCTTTTTACCTTTACTTGCAACCCCAATTATGGTATTATTCAAGCATGTCCACATCCATTTTTCAAAAATTCTCAACTCATCTTCAGCAAACATTAAAAAATGGCTTTAAA
>DOQH01000008.1 GCA_003514455.1 Candidatus Magasanikiibacteriota bacterium | reverse complement strand
ATAAGCCGGCACATTGTGCGAAATTCAAAAAATATTTTTCTTTTAATTAATAATTTTGACAGGCGCTTATGAAAACAATTTTAGTGGATGCAATTAACGCTTTTGTGATAAAGGGCGATGGTGTCTTTAATGAAATGTATAAAATGCTTGAGCAATATCCAAACAGGAAAATTATCTTGACTGGTGCTAACGATAAGCAGATGGAAATGTTTGGCTTGAATAACATGCCTTATGAAGTTTTCACGCTTAAGCATGACCCCGAAAAAACAGACCCGCAGTATTTTGAAACTATGCTCAAGCATTTTAATCTTGAAGTAAAAGACATTGTGTACTTTGAGCATAATTTAGAGGCAGTAAAGAGCGCTCAATCTGTTGGCATTAATACATTTCATTATGACCAAGATACTAAGGACATTGAAGCGTTAAAAAAGTTTATAGATGAAAGCCTGTCAAAATAAAAAGGAATGAAAAATATTTTTTGAACAGCGTATAACAGCGTGTATGCGGTTTCGCTCCTCGTCCTCGTCGCTTCACCCATATTTGCCTCCGCTACGCTACGGCAAACATCGCATATCCGCGCGCCATTTTGCAAAATCGCTTCGCTCTTTTGCAAAATGTGCCGGCTACGCCTCGTTAAGTGAAATAAATAATTTTTAAGACTACATTTATGAGTGAAAGACCAAAAGTCGGGGTTGGGGTAATTGTCATTAAAGATGGCAAAATCCTCCTTGGCAAAAGAAAAAATGCACATGGTGAAGGTGCTTGGAGTTTTCCAGGCGGACATCTGGAATTTAATGAATCATGGGAGGATTGTGCCTCAAGAGAAACCATGGAAGAAACTGGCATGGTTATAAAAAATATTCGCTTTGGCACTGCAACCAACGATATTTTTCAGGCTGAAGAAAAACAATGAACCTCCCTGCGGCAAGCCGCAGGGTATCAGAGGATAGCCTGACTTTGAAGCTAAATTAACCGTAACTGCGCTTCCTCTGGTTTCTTGCCTTGATTAATAATGTACTGTTTGATCGTATTAAGGTTGCCTCGCTCGCCGATTGTGGAGATATAATAGCCGTCACTCCAAAACTCTCCTCCCCACAGCTCTTTTTTCAAATCTGGAAATTGCCTGAACATTTCACGAGCGGTAATGCTCTTGAACATTCTGACTATGTCACCACCAGCATATTTAGGATGAAAACCGCACAAAAGATGAATATGGTCGCTATCGCAACCAATGGTCTCAATTGTCAACTCAAAACGTTCTTCAATCTCTTTGGCAATTTCCTTGATTTTCTGAACAATCGGCTCGCTTAACAGTATTTTCCTGTATTTCACCGGAAAGACCATATGGTAGTGAGTGTCGTAGACGCAATGATAACTTCGCTTCAAAGTCATGCTTTAACTATACTTGAAAACCTGACGGTTTTCAAACTTTCCCTTAAAGGTGCCCTGCGGCAAGCCGCAGGGAAATGTGGTTATTATATCAAACAATTTGGTAATTGAACAGAAAGAAAAAACAAAGTGACAAAGTAACTAAGTGTCAAAGTGACAAAATTGTTGAAAGTTCAAAATTACCAAGAATCACTTGCGGAGACGAAAGACGAACCGACGGTCGGGATCCCACCGCTCGTCCGGCTCCGTCCAGTCGTAGCTCAGCCAGACCCCGTCGCCATCGCGCTCCAGGACGAAGACACCCGGATCGCCATCGGGGTCGGAAATTTGTTTCATACCTATGCGCACCCAACCACCCATTGGTTAATCAGCATATGCGAGCCGATAGTGCGGTCCGACCTCGGCTGGGCATAATTCCAAACCAAGCTCTTGAATTTTCCGGTAAATTTCGTCAGTGGTTGGAGTATTACTAAAACCCAAATCCCCCACTTTTAATTGCACCAAATCGGCTGGATCCGGCTTTTTGGCGGTAACAAAATCTTTACTATCCAACATGAACTTCGCGTAATCACTAACTTTAATATTTTGTTTTGTCATTTCCTGTTCCAATTCTGCTTTGGTTTTGCCGCCAATTTCAATGGTGCTACGCGCGATTTTTCCTTCGGGGAATTTGGTATAAATATATTCCATGTGTTTTAACTTTTGAAAAATATTAGGAAATAATGGACCAATGTAGGCCTTAGTGTTTTCTTTCACTTCATCTTGCCCCCAAGCGATTTGAACGGGTTCGCAATCAAACGCAATCGGCGCATCGGCATTGGGGTCGCGCAAGCCGCGCAATTCAGCAATGCGCGGGTCTGTTTTATATCCAAAACCTTGAATAGTCGCGTCTATTTCGTAAAGAAACCTTAATTCATTCCGCGTCAGTTCTTGGTTTTTTTTTATTTTGTTTTCCAAAGCCGTCAGCCGTTGCATATCTTGACTTTTCTTTTCATATAAATTGCCATCCGGAAATTCCGCCATTTTGTCCTGCACCACCTTGCCAATATAGGGGTCAAGATTCTGATCTGGCCCAATACCGCGAACTTCGGCGATATTATTCTCCTGCATGCGAATGGCGGCGCGGGGCACGATGGGTTGGCCTTGCGGGTCAAGAGAATAAAAAACATAAAAATCGCCGCCTTCAAGTTGAGTTTTGGCGGTACTCTCGCCGGCCGTGCACCAGCCCGTGCCATGGCCTTGGAGAGATTTGACGAGTGGCATATGATCGGAACCGCGGTTATATTTTTTCCACTTACCTTGAGCATTGGTCAGTTGCTCTTGACTGGCTGGCGTCACTTTTTCTATCGCCCAAGCGTAGAGTTTGGCGAAATTTTCGCTTTTAAGCAGTTGGGCCCATTGCTAGTCGTTTTCTTCCTGTTGCAAATCATTAACTTGTCGTCCGGCATATTTCTTTTCCAAAGCGTCTAATACATAGGCCAAGGCCTCACGGTCAAGATCGGGAAATGGCTTGACTGTACCTTTGGCCCGTTTGGTAAAAGCCTTTTTTTGTTTGTCATATTCGCCCATGCCAAGAATGCTACGCATAGACCAATATTTGAGCCAATCCGGATAAGTAGCATCGGGTGAGGATAAATAGTCTGTCCAATTGTCCAAACTGCTTTTTTGGTCGGTGATTATTATTTCCGCCGATTGCTGGCGCATGTCATCGGTAATTTCGACATCGCCGTGTCCCTGCTCGCGGGCGATGCGCTGTTGATTGGTAAAATATGATTCAGGAATTTCGTCCGGCTTGATGACATTTTTGTCATAAAGCATGGTCTTGAAACGCGCCAGTTTTTCCTGGCGGCGTGGATTATTGTGGTCCAAACTTTCTTTGAGATAATTTAAGTATTCCTCAATGCGTGAAGCTGGGTCGGATGATAATTTTTCCGGCAACAAAGGTCCTTCTTGTTCGCTTTTGACAAACTCCTTGTTTTTACGACGATTTATTGTCTCTTTCCTTATAACCACCTTGTCCACTTCCGGAGTGGTGTGAAGTGGTGGGTTTTTGTACTTTTCGGCGAGAAAATCTAGACCACGATTGCGTTCGGCCATATTTGATTGGGTTAAATTGGTATGTTTATCTTATCACTGGTAAAATTCCTTTTCAAGGACTTGCGCGTAACCTATTATACTGGTCGGGTTTGTCAAGACACGTAAATCGGTAAAATGAGAGGGAAAATTAATTAAAGAAAAATTATTGAAAATATACTTCTCTGGGAGTCAAATTATGCAAAGATTGATGCCGACGCCGGTCGTTGTAGAAAAGGAAATATTCATTTAAACCCGTTTTGGTTTCCAAAACATTTTGATACGAGTTTAAATAAATATTTTCTTGCTTCACGGTTCGCCACAATCTTTCCACAAAGATATTATCCAAACATCTACCACGTCCATCCATACTAATCTGAACATGGTCTCGTCCAATTGGAATGTGATGGGTTAAATTCAGTTCGGCTTTAATGCGACGATTGCCATAGAATGGACAACCAGTGTAAATGACGTCAATCAAATCCATTATTTGTTTGTCCGCAGGACTAACACCAGTCGGTTCATAGTAGAAACTGGGACGGGAAATACCCAGCAGTTCGCATTGTCTTTTTAATGAAATATTTTCGTGGTTTTTTTCAATGAGCGGTATTAGATTGCTATGGGTTAAAAATTGATAATTTTTTTTTCAACCAGTCAAGTTCAATGTCTCGCTGTCCAATAACTTTATATAAATTGTCTAATTGGTTTTGATGATCAGTTTCTTTTTGTTTTTCTTTTTTGTGGTTATCTTTAAATATCTCCGAAAGATTCTCTAACGCTTGTTTTTTCCAGAGTCCGATTTGGGTTGAATGCACTTGATATTCAGAACTGATCTGCGCGATGGTTTTTTCACCGCGAATAGCCAATAGAGCGATTTGCGCTTTTTCCGTCGGACTGAATGTCCTAGGTGATTTGGTCATATGATTGGGGTTATTCTTACCCTCTCATTTTACCACATTTCGTGTCTAGATTTACCAGACCATTATATATATGCACTTGAAACAGGTGTCTAAAACTGATAGAATACACTAAACAAACGGATAAATATTTTAATCTTAAAAACCTTATATTTATGTCTGAATTACAAACCCACCAAATCGCCCTATTCAAAGGCAATGCTATCAGAAAAACGCTTTTTAATAAAGAATGGTGGTTTTCAATCGTGGATATTTGTGAAGCGCTGACGGATAGCTCTGACCCGGGCGCTTATTGGCGCAAACTCAAACAGAGATTAACTGAAGAAGGGAGCGAAGTCGTGACATTTTGTCACGGGTTGAAATTACTAGCTCCAGACGGAAAAATGCGCGAAACCGACTGCGCCAACACCGAAGATATTTTTCGCCTCGTACAGTCAATCCCTTCTCCCAAAGCTGAACCATTAAAACGCTGGCTGGCCAAAGTGGGTTATGAACGGGTGCAGGAAATTGAAAATCCGGAATTGGCGACCAAAAGAACGCGCCTGCTTTATAAACTCAAGGGTTATCCGGAGGACTGGATTGAAAAACGAATGCGCGGCATTGCTATTCGCGAAGAACTGACTGATGAGTGGCAAAAACGAGGCGCGGCCGATGAACGGGATTATGAAATTTTGACAGCTGAAATTTCCAAAGCGACTTTTGGCGTCACGCCCAGCCAATACAAAAAGCTCAAAGGTCTAAAACGAGAAAACCTGCGCGATCATATGGATGATTTTGAATTGATTTTTACCATGCTTGGCGAACGCTCTACTGCCGAGATTCACCGCGCGGAAAATACGCTTGGTCTGCCCAAGCTTAAAACCGATGCCCGGGCCGGAGGCACAATTGCTGGCGGTGCGCGAAAACAATTGGAGCAACGGTTGAAACGATCGGTGGTATCTAAAAATAACTTTTTACAAAATACCAACAGAAAGAAACTGAAAGGATAAAACGACGCGACGAGCGATACGCATAAGGTGTTTTGCCGTGGCGCAATTCACCCCTCGCCCCTCTTGCGCCCCGCCAAAACAAAAAAACTTATTTTATCGATTTGAATAATTGACTGGTGGTGAGAAATAAAAAAATTTACATCACTTAACACGGTATATGCGGTTCAGAAAATAGCGATAAATAATATTTTCAATGGAATCGCCATTTTCCTCTCCCATATTTTGCGTCGCTACGCTCCGCAAAACATCGCATATACCGATACATTTTGCAAAATCGCTTCGCTCTTT
>DOQH01000017.1 GCA_003514455.1 Candidatus Magasanikiibacteriota bacterium | reverse complement strand
ATGACCCAATCCGAAACGCTGGACATACTTAAAACAGGCGCGAATGTTTTTTTAACAGGCGAGCCTGGTTCGGGCAAGACGCATACTATCAATGAGTACGCGGAATTTTTGCGTTCGCGCGGCATTGAGCCGGCCATCACTGCCTCCACCGGCATTGCCGCCACTCATTTGAACGGCGTGACAATTCATTCTTGGAGCGGACTCGGCATAAAATCAAGATTGACTCGTTATGATTTGGATAAAATCGCGTCCACGGAATATGTTGCTAAACGGGTTAAAAACGCTCGCGTGTTGATTATTGATGAGGTGTCAATGCTTTCGGCAGAAACATTGGCAATGGTTGACGTTATTTGCCGTGAAATCAGGAACGATCCACAGCCGTTCGGCGGACTGCAAACAATTTTGGTCGGGGATTTTTTTCAACTGCCGCCGGTGATGAAAAACGATTTGCTCAATCGCCGTCAAACCACTCTGATTGAAGACCTTTCCGGCAAATTCGCGTATGATTCTCCGGCTTGGAACCGCGCGAATTTTATTGTTTGCTATTTAACAGAACAATATCGGCAAGATGATAAAGATTTTTTGGCGATTCTTTCAGCGATTCGGCGCAATTCGTTTAGCAATGAACATTTGCGTCATTTGGCAACCAGAAAAATTGAAATCAATGCCGCGCCGGCCAACGCGCCAAAACTTTTTTCGCATAATGTGGATGTGGATTATGTCAACAGCGAGATTTTGGCCAAATTGCCAAATAGAANNAACGCGGCTGTGATGTTTACGAAAAATAATTTGAAAGAAGGGTTTGTAAATGGTACTTTGGGAGTGGTGCTTGGGTTTGATAAAATTGATAATAGCCCTGTAATTAAAACATTAAGCGGCAAACGGATTAAAGTTGAGCCAATGGATTGGACTGTTGAGGAAAATGGCCGTGTTCGAGCGCGTTTAACTCAAATGCCTTTGCGCTTGGCCTGGGCCATTACGGTGCACAAAAGTCAGGGGATTAGTTTAGACGAGGCGGTGATGGATCTGTCCCAAGTGTTTGAATTCGGGCAAGGTTATGTCGCGCTGTCGCGTGTGCGGCGATTGGCCGGCGTGCATTTGCTTGGCTGGAACGAGCGCGCGTTTCAGGTGCATCCGGAGGTTTTGGAAAAAGATGAAATGTTTCGCGCGGCCTCTGATTCGGCAAAAATCATTTTTGCAAAATTGGCAGATTCGGAATTGGAAAAGTTGCACAGAGATTTTCTAGTTGCTTGCAATGGCCGATTTGATTCATTGGATTCGGGTCTGTTTGGAGAAAAGAAAAAAAAGAAAAAGAAAAAATTTAATTTATATTAAATATGAATTACAAAGTTTTAATTTGGGCGATAATAATTTTAGTAGTTGGGTCAGCCGCGTTTTTTTTAATTTTTAAAGATAAAGATGATGTTGCAAAAGAAGTGGCGGCGCCGATAGAAAAAAATGAAACCGAAACGCCGTTGGTTGTTTTAGAGCCGGCGCAAGAAAAAAATTTAATAATTAAACAAAATAATATGCCAATAGTCAAAATTAAAACCAACAAAGGAGATATTGCTTTGGAATTATTTTCCGCTGACGCGCCCAATACCGTTGCCAATTTTATCGCGTTGGCAAAGAAAGGTTTTTATGACGGAGTGATTTTTCATCGCGTAATCAGCGGATTTATGATTCAGGGCGGTGATCCAACCGGCACAGGCGCCGGAGGCCCGGGTTATCAATTTGCTGATGAATTAAATTCCGAAACACCGTCGTATCAGAATGGCTATACGCGCGGAACAGTGGCCATGGCCAATGCCGGACCAAATACCAACGGCAGCCAGTTTTTTATCATGCACAAAGACACTCCGCTGCCTCATGCCTACACCATTTTCGGCAAAGTGACAGCCGGAATGGAAATAGTTGATGCAATTGTCGCCGGGCAAGTTAATTCCTCTGATCGTCCGCTGGAAGATGTTATTATGAGTAAAGTGGAGGTTGAAGAGTAGATTTATGCGTGTTTACATTCAGGCAAAACCCAACGCGCGGGAAGAAAAAATTGAAAAAATTGATGAAACGCATTTTACAGTGGCTGTGCGCGAGCCGCCTGTAAATGGTCTGGCCAATGTTGCGATTAGAAAGGCCTTGGCCGCGCATTTTAAAGTCGCGCCTTCTTGCGTGCGATTGGCTTCGGGTTTTTCTTCAAGAAATAAAGTGTTTGAAATTTTACTTTAATTATGATCGGCATATTTGATTCCGGATTTGGCGGATTATCAATTTTAAAAGAAATTTTGAAAGAGCCGTCTTTGTCTTCGTATAATTTTGTTTATCTTGGCGACACAGCTCGCGCGCCGTATGGCAATCATTCGCCAGAAGTGATTTACAATTGGACGCGAGAATCAGTGGAGCGGCTTTTTCAAGATGGCTGTGAATTAGTGATTTTGGCGTGTTTTACCGCGTCGGCAGTGGCTTTACGGCGGCTACAACAAGAATGGTTGCCAACATATTGGCCAAACAAGCGAATTTTGGGCGTTTTGATTCCTTTGGCCGAGGAAGCGGCGCATATTTCCCGTTTTGGCCGCGTGGGAATTTTGGGCACGCGCGCCACTGTGCAATCTGGCGCTTTGGAAATTGAATTAAAAAAACAGCAGGCAAATTTGCAAATTTTTTCACAAGCCGCTCCACTGCTGGTGCCTTTGGTGGAAGAGGGCTGGGTTAATCGGCCGGAAACAAAAAAAATTCTTCGTTATTATTTGCGGCCGTTAAAACAAAAGAAAATTGATATATTATTGTTGGCTTGCACGCATTATCCTTTATTGTATAAAGAAATTGTGGCGGTCATGGGCAAACAAACGCAAATTGTGCATCCCGGGAAAATTGTGGCTAAAAAATTAGTTGATTATTTGACGCGCCATCCGGAGATTGAATCACGGCTGGGCAAAGGCGGTGTCAGACGATTTTTAACCACCGACCGCGTTGATGATTTTGAACGGCTGGGGAGTAAGTTTTTAGGGGAGAGGGTTAAGGCAGAAGCAATAATTTAAGTTGCCGATAAAAAGGATTTATTGTATACTGTGATTGTGGTCTTTTTGTAGTAAGTATTAGTTTTAGTTATCAAAAATATGTCCACGCAATCTAGATGTGTTCAAATTAAAAAGAAGCATATTCACAAAAATTTAGCGACCGGACGGTGGTTTCAGATGTCTTTGGTAGAACAGCTTGGCAATGTTGGCAGTGAAGTGAGGCGGGCGGTTAATTGGACGATCAAAGGTAATGCTGAACAAAGCAATCGCGCGCTGGAGCGGGCTTTTGATTTGTTGGATTTGACCATTGGCGACAGCCGTTGGATTGGTTCTAAACTCAAGGAACTTTGCCGCGTTCGCGAGGTGTTGGCCGACACATTTTATGGTGATCGCGCGTACGGCGCAACTCCGCAATCAATGGAAAAATATTTTTTTCATTACGCTATTGAGGCCAGAAATGGTATTTAAACTATGCTTGTTACTTTAATCGTTTTTGTCGCCATTTTGGCGCTTTTGGTTTTGGCTCATGAAGCCGGGCATTTTGTGGTTGCGCGGAAAAATGGCATTAAAGTGGATGAGTTTGGTTTTGGCTTGCCGCCGCGGATTTTTGGCGCGCATGTTTCGCGTAATGGTTGGAAATGGATTTGGGGCGGACGCGAATTGACTGACGCGGAAAAACAATCTGGCACAGTGTATTCTTTAAATTTGATTCCGTTGGGCGGGTTTGTGAAAATAAAAGGTGAAAATGGTGAGATGGCAAATGAGCCGGATAGTTTTGGCGCCAAAAAAATCTGGCAACGCACAGTGGTGCT
>DOQH01000036.1 GCA_003514455.1 Candidatus Magasanikiibacteriota bacterium | reverse complement strand
GGAGCATGTGGTTCAATTCGACGATAACCGAGGAACCTTACCAGGGCTTGACATGTAGCTGCAAATCTTAGGAAACTAGGATGCCTTCGAGGGTGCTACACAGGTGCTGCATGGTTGCCGTCAGCTCGTGCCGTGAGGTGTATCATTAAGTTGAGCAACGAGCGCAACCCCCATGTTGTGTTAAATTGTACACAACAGACCGCCCTGCCCCTAATGCATTTTTAATTAAGTGCGTTAAGGGCAGGGAGGAAGGAGGGGATGACGTCAAATCAGCATGGCTCTTACGTCCTGGGCCACACACGTGCTACAATGGGTAGTAACAATGGGTTGCCAAATCGCAAGATGGAGCTAATCCCACCAAACCTACCCCTAGTTCAGATTGAGGGCTGCAACTCGCCCTCATGAAGCAGGAATCGCTAGTAAACGCCGATCAGCCACGCGGCGTTGAATACGTTCTCGGGTCTTGTACTCACCGCCCGTCAAGCCAAGGGAGTCGGAGGCGCCCGAATTCCGAGCAATCGGGAGAAGGCGAAGCCGATGACAGGGGCTAAGTCGTAGATGCATACTGCATCATCTGTTGCGACCTCTTCAAGTAATTGAAGATGAGAAATCTAACTATATCGGTGAACCCTTACCTCAATTTTTTTGAGAAGGGAATACCGAGGGAAGCTTTTGGGCGATTTATGGCAAACCGGAGTATCTATAATGCCATGCGTAAATCCGTGCATCTTACGGATTGC
This sequence comes from Candidatus Magasanikiibacteriota bacterium, assembly GCA_003514455.1. GTDB lineage: Bacteria > Patescibacteriota > Patescibacteriia > Magasanikbacterales > UBA10003 > UBA10003. Next base: position 8,314 of record DOQH01000036.1, on the reverse strand, counting down.
CAGCGCGCAATTTTAGTCGGGACACTTCTTGGCGACGGATCTCTTATTGAGACATCTTCCAAGAATAATCTTCGGCTTCAAATTACGCATTGCGACGCGCAAAAGGCATTTGTATTCTGGAAATATGAAGCATTTAAATCGCTCGTTCTGACTCCGCCAAAGTATCAAAAACAAAATGACGCTTGGCGATTTCGGACAATTAGTCATCCGGAATTGACTGAAATTGGTAAATCATTTTATCAAAATCGTCAAAAAATCGTGCCAAAGGGTATTGCTTCGCTCCTTTCGCCGATCGGTCTGGCTGTTTGGTTTATGGATGACGGGGCGTTTCATCGTTCCGGCGGATATCTTATAAACACTCAATGTTTTACGATTGCCGAGTGCGACTTATTGAGAGAGTCGCTTCGCAAAATATTTAACATTGAAAATATTACCAGACATCGAGACCATAACGGATGGCGGCTGTACATTCAGGTTTCTTCAGCAAAAAAGTTTCGTGAAATTATTGAACCTTTTATGCTGAAAGAAATGATGTACAAAATTAAAAGCCCTGTAGAGACTACACGTAAGCTCCTGACATTTGCCGTCAGGATGAAGATATAGTCCGTGCCACAAAGGAATTTGTGGAAATACATGAACAAGGCATGTGTAGCGGAAGCTGCGCATGGATCACCTCCTTTCTAAGGAGATACCAGACAGCAATGTCTTGGAATTCCATAGTCGAGATAGAATTCTTCCCGTCAAATTAATAATGTTTTTTGAAGAATCCGCACCGAATGTGCTTTTGCAACGAAATTTTCAGATTTTGAGACAAAATTGTTGAATAAATTTTGAAGTTTAATTGCAAATTAAGCCGAAAAATTTTGAAACGATTTTGGCCGAAAGATGAAAATCGCAGTCAAAATGACATTCGGTGCGGATTCTTCATAGGCCGAACTTTTAACGCCAGCTTGAAATATTTTTACAGATGTTGTAAGATGTTGGCAGTAAAAGATTGGCCTTTTTTAATAGCGAGATCGTTAAATTTTCGGGCATGTAGCTCAGATGGCTAGAGCGCGTCACTGATAATGACGAGGTCCCTGGTTCGATTCCAGGCATGCCCACCAAAATCAGTTTTGCCAAGAGCATGGGCGGCTAGCTCACTTGGTTAGAGCGTCACATTGACATTGTGAAGGTAACAGGTTCGATTCCTGTGCCGCCCATTTTAAATATGGATACAGGAAGAAAAGATGATGGAAAATTTAGGGAATTAATGGATAGGTTGAGAAAGGAATCAGAGGGAAAAAAGACGGCGCAAAAATCAGCCGAGAGAGTTGAACCAAACAGTTTGGTTGGTTATGATTTAGGACTTGGCGTACTGGATATTTTGGGAGGAAATGTCGCGGAAGAATCAGTGCGAACGATTTTTGTGAATGAATCGGAAAGTAATTTTGATAAATTGATTGCTGATTGCAAAAAAAGTATTTGGAAGCAGAATTCGGAGAAAGGCGCGGAAATAGCCCGAAGATTGATTGCCGCCGGCAAAGTAAAAGAATCTGTTGACGGTTCGGGTGAGGGCGGCGTTAAAGTCGGTTGGATGAATGTGGCTGGAGCAACGAAATTAAAAAGGGAAGATTTTGCAGATGAAAGGAATTTGGATTGATTTTTAATTCGTCGAAAGATTTTAATAATTTGGAATTAAAAACCGCATAAGCGGTTTTTTGCTATTGACATTTTTGTTTCATTATGAGACGCTTTAAAAGTGCTGACTCTGACGCAAGGTGCGTCGTGAGTAATGGCGCGTTCCGACTGCGCTTGTTCCAAACCGAACAGGCGCCAAATAGGGAGGAATAGTTCGATGGCGACCGAGACGGCGAGTGTAAAAAAAGGGCGAGCGCGGGCATCATTTCAGGAATTGATGCGAAAATATCCCGATGCATCTCTTGAAGAGGCGTCGGGAGTACTGCACGCCATGGCGCAAGTGGTGGCGACAGATGTTGAAGAGGAAATTTGGTTCAATTTTCTGATGCGCGAGGCCGAACACGCGCCTGAGCGTGAGTTGCAAGAGTTGGCCATGAAGTTTCTGGCGCGGAAGATGGACGCTCACTCTTACTTTTTGCGCGATTGCAAAGACCAGCAGAGGATACATGCCTGTTTGGCTCTTCTGTCGCGAACCAGTTGGCGCGAACATTTGACCGCGCGCGATTGGAAAACAGTCCAGGATTTTGTGGCTGAACGGGTTGAAGACGAGTGTAAAAGAGAACGTTTCAATGATGACGCATATCCCCTGTCTCCTATGTTTAATCCAGCCGTGCTTGATCAAGCTCTGATCAATACTTGCAACTGGACATTGCTTATTGATAAGCGGATGTATCGGGTCATACCCAAGCTCTATGAGACAGTCCTTCGTCGAGTGGCTGGCAGTGTGTCACCGGCAGAATACCAATCCGGGCGCTATTTGCCGGAGTCCGGCCTGTTCCGCGGCGAGTATAGTCTGCGGGCGTTCAATATGATGAAACTCGCAGAATCATTGGCAATGAGTGAGCTTAAGATGATCGGCCGCGATGTTGTGCGTATGACAGTTCTCTGTGGCGATACCGCTCTCGTGCGTGGATTGTCAGAACCAGACGCTGGACGGGCGAACACCCTCTTCGCTCTGGTCGCCACGGCCTTGGATGAGATGGGCATGCGCCAACGGATTGAATCTATTCTGCCCATTCCTACGGCGTAGTTAACCAATACCGAACTCAACCAGCCGGGGTCTGAAGACATCTTCTTACTCCGGTTTTTTTATTCAATCAGTTTGCCATTATTCGCGTTTTGAGATATAATAACTTATAGGATAAAATGGGATGTTGATAAGCCCTAATTATTTCAATTACATGAAAAAAATACTGTCTAAATTAAATCCGAAAAATTGGGCGGCTAAAAAAAATGAAGACACTTTGACCCCGCAATCCAGCGCTAAACTTTTCTTTTTGGAATTGTTCAAGTTGGCATTGCTCGCGGTGATTACGATTTTTTTAGTGCGGTATTTTCTTTTTAAGCCGTTTTATGTCCGTGGTGCGTCCATGGAGCCGAATTTTTTTGACAAAGAGTATCTGATAATTGATGAACTGACATATCGTTTGAAAGAGCCGCATCGTGGAGATATTATTGTTTTAAAATCGCCACTGAATAAAAAAGAATATTTTTTGAAAAGAGTGATTGGTCTGCCTGGTGAAACATTGAAAATCAGAGATGGACAAGTGATGATTTACAATGAAGAAATGCCAGATGGTTTTGTTTTGAAAGAATCTTATTTGCCAAACGGGTTGAAAACAGTGCCGGATGCCTCGGTTGTGTTGGGAGAGAATAAATTTTTTGTCTTGGGTGATAATCGTTTTTCCAGTTTGGATTCGCGCATGATAGGTCCGATTGACGGCTCTGCAATTATTGGCCGAGTGATTTTACGCGGTTGGCCGTTTGACCGGGTGCAGTGGTTCACACCGATCTCTGATTATTAAAAAAATATTTTTATGATTGAAGAAAAACAAGAAGTTCAAGAAAATTTACCAGCGGGAGAAGAGCAAGTGAAAAAAGGAGTTCGCATTATTCAGGCATTGCGCGGAATGAAAGATATTTTGCCCAATGATCAAAAATATTGGAAGTTGGTTTTTGATAAAGTTGTGGCTTTGGCTTCGCATTATGGTTTTGAAAGATATGAAACGCCGATTTTGGAAGAGGCCTTGCTTTTTAATCGCTCCATTGGCAAAGATACTGACATTGTGGAAAAAGAAATGTATATTTTTGAGGATTTGGACGGCACCAAAGTCGCTTTGCGGCCGGAAGCCACGGCTTCTCTGGCTCGCACCTATATTCAACACGGACTTTGGAATCAGCCACAGCCGATCAAGGCCTGGTATTGGGGGCCGATGTTTCGTCATGAACGCCCGCAATCCGGCCGTTATCGCAATTTTTATCAATTTGGTTTTGAAATTTTGGGAGAAGCCGCTCCAATTGCCGATGCTATTATAATTCTACTTGCATATAATTTTTATCATGAAATGGGAGTGCCTGTTTCAATTCAAATCAACAGTATTGGTTGCGCTGAATGCCGCGCCAAATATGTTGAAGAATTAACTCAATATTTTCGCAGTCAGCGTAGTCATCTTTGCGAATTTTGCAAAAAAAGATTACAGAGAAATCCCATGCGTTTGCTTGATTGCAAAGAAGAGCAGTGTCAGCCAATAAAACAAAACGCGCCACAGATTTTGGATTCGTTGTGCGATCCGTGCCGTGAACATTTTATGGCAGTGCTTGAATATCTTGATGAATTGGGTTTGCCGTATTTTTTAAATCATTCTTTGGTGCGCGGATTGGATTATTACACTCGCACGGTTTTTGAAATTTACGCGGCCGGGGAAGAGGGCGCGTCGCAGGCGGCTCTTGGTGGAGGCGGGCGATATGATTTGTTGATTAGCACACTTGGTGGCAGGCCAACGCCTGCTTGCGGATTTGCTCATGGTGTGGAAAGAGCCGCGAGTAAAATCAAAGAAGCGGGCAGGGTTTTGCCAATGGATGAAAAGAAAGATGTGTTTATCGCGCAATTGGGCGAACAGGCTAGACGCAAAGCCGTTGTTTTGTTTGAAAATTGCCGCAAGGCCGGAATCAAAGTGGCGGAGAATTTTTACAAAAATGGTTTGCGGCCTCAATTGGAAATGGCTGACAAAATGCAGGTGCCTTACGCTTTGATTATTGGGCAAAAAGAAGTGCAAGACGGCACTGTGATTATTCGCGACATGGAATCAGGCAATCAGGAAATTGTGGATATTAATAAGGCAGTGGTGGAGGTCAAAAAAAAGCTGTTTTTAAGCTGATTTAAGGGACGGGCGCGTGATTTGACTTTTAGATTGAAATCAAGTACAATTAAATTATTAATAATTAACTCACCGGGAGGTGAAAATTTGTGGCCGAAGTCAAAAGAAAACGAAACGAAAGCTTTGAGGCCTTATTTCGAAGGTTTCAGGACAAGATTCGCCAAAGCGGCAAGATTTTGCAGGCGAAAAAAATCAGATTTCATGCGCCGCTTCTGAACAAAAACAGACGGCGGAAATCGGCGATTGAAAAAAGTCGTCGTACCAATCTGCGCGAATATTTGATTAAGGTCGGCAAGCTTAAAGAAGAAAAGCCGACTTTTAGAAGATAACATGGCCATCAAAGAAAAAATAGAACAAGACCTGATTACGGCTCTGAAAGCGAAAGAGCCGCGTCTTTCTATTTTACGAATGTTAAAATCAGCGATCAAAAACGATGAAATTGCCAAAAGAACCAAAGCCGGCACTGGCGAAGAAGTATCTTTGACTGATGATGAGGCAATGGCTTTATTGCGCAGGCAAGTGAAACAACTTGAAGATGCCATTGCCGATTTTCAAAAAGGCAACCGAGCTGATTTGGTGGAAAAAACACAGGCGGAGGTGGCGATTATCAAGGCCTATCTGCCGCAAGCCATGTCTGACGCGGAATTAGAGGCATTGGTGGATTCATCGTTGCAAGAATTGGGCGAAGTAAGCGCCAAGGACTCGGGGAAAATAATGGGTGCTGTAATGAAAAAGGCAGGAGGTAAGGCAGATGGCAATAAAGTGAGGGAGATGGTATTAAAAAAGTTAGGAGGATAGAGGATAATTGCTTGTCTATGGGGGGAGTTGAAAAAAGAAAAATAGTATTTTTGAAAAAAACTGCCATAATTTTGGGCTTGTTGTTCTTGGCAGTTTTTTTAATTTCTCCGGTTTTGGCGCAAACCCCGCAACTTGATTTGGGACTTGACTATGCACAAGCAACAGGACTGGCCAATACTGACATTCGGATTATTGTTGCGAAAATAATTCGTGTAGCGTTGGGATTGGTGGGGATCACCATGATTGGTTTTATAATTTACGCCGGTTGGATGTATATGACATCAGCCGGCAATGAGGAAAAAGTTGAAATATCAAAAAGAATTTTAAAAAATTTGGTNNCAGATGATTTTGGGCGAGTATATTGAAAAATACGGCGGGAGCGAGGCGTCTAGCGGCTATACTCAGGATTTTATAATCGGCGGATTTTTAGGGCCGGTGATTGAATCGCATTATCCCAAGCGCAATGCTCCATGGGAAGGCGAGCCGCCCATTCCGCGCAACACTAAAATCATTATCACTTTTAGAGAAGCGATTAAACCGCTTACCATTATTGATGATATAAACGGCAGCGGCATTTATGGAGATTTGATTGCCGGAGTGCCTGATCAGATCAATTCGGAAAATGTAAAAATTTATGCCACATCAGATGGCGAAACCAAGGCCTTGGGCATGGATCCAAATAATGCCGAAGATGATGTTTATGCCTCATTGAGTGGTGACAAAAAAATAATTGTCATCAAGCCGAAAAATTATATCGGCAGTCCTGTTCAGGACACTTCTTACACTGTCAAATTAAGCGGTATTCAGTGGGCTAATGGCGATCAAATTTTTACCGGCGCCTACAATTATTATGATTGGCAATTTACTGTAAGTTCAGAAGTTGATTTAACTCCACCGCAGGTTGAGAGCGTGATTCCTTTGCCTTCCGGAAGCGCTTATCCAAGAAATATTATTGTGCAGATAAATTTTAATGAAGCAATTGACCCGATTTCCGCCAGTGGTATTTTTAACAAAGATGGCGGTTTTACGCATATCTCGATAAGTCCTGACCAAAACGCGATAACAGGAGAGTTTCGCATTGCCAATCAGTATAAGACAGTGGAATTTTTTAGCGACAGCCAGTGCGGCAAAAATCCTTGTGGCGCGCCAATTTTTTGCTTGCCAGCTTCCGCGACTTTGCAGGTTTTGGCCAAAGCCGCTACTCTGGCTGAACTGAACGCTGTACCGAATAATCCACAAGCAGCTTCCATATTTCCTGATGGCGTGGTGGACATGGCGAATAATTCTTTGGATGGCGGCGGGGAGTTGACAACTTCGCCCAGCGGTCAGTCCTTAATTTTATCTCCTAAAAAAGACGGCAAAGCCGAAGGTCCGCCGGTTGATAATTTTTATTGGTCTTTTAAAACAACCGATGAAGTAAAAGACACCGCGCCAAAGATTTCCACCATAACTCCATCTGCTAAAGAGCAAAATGTTTTACAAGACGCTTTGGTTACCATTACTTTTGATGGATTAATGTCTTTGAGCAGTTTTAGTAATTTAGTTTTGAAAACCAATAAACAATATAATGTTTGGTACACGGCGGCCGGTGTTAATCTTAATTCCAAAGATAAGCCGGTTGTTTTGGGGGAATATGGCATTGGAGCGGCAATCAAGACGCGGGCGGAAATTTTGCACGGGGCTTTTTGGCAAAAACCGCCGGAACTTAACGCCACAGACGCGTTTTATTATCCTTTTGTGTCTTCAAAAGTGATTGATATTTACCAGAATTGTTTTTATCCTGCTAATACTGATATAACTGGAAGCAAATGCGCGGATTTGCAGCCAAACGCGCCAAGCTGTTTTGATAATGCGCCAAGCGTCGTCACAACTCCATGCGAGACAAAAGAAAATTGTCCTTTTAGCGATATACAACCATGAACAAAAAAACATTTTTAAAGATTGGAATAATTTTGACGTTATTTTTTGCCGTCTTGTTTTTTGTCGCGCCGGTTTTGGCGCAAGCTCCTGCGTTGGACACAGGCATTGATTATGCGAAAGCAACCGGACTTGTTGACACGGACATTAGAATAATAATCGCGCGAATTATAAATGTCGCTTTGGGTCTTTTGGGAATAGTTGCTTTGGTTTTGGTGATTTGGGGCGGTTATGAATATATGACGGCCGCAGGCGATGAAGAGCAAATCGGCAAAGCAAAAAAAATTCTTCTCAATGCCGCCATCGGCTTGGCTATTATTTTATCCGCTTATGCCATTACGCAGTTTGTCATTTCCAAATTGACTGACGCGATTATGGGGCAATATCAACAACAAGCTACTGATGTGCCTGGTGAACCGACCAATTGCGTTGGCGGACAATGCTATCTCAACCAGGCCTTTTACGCGGAAGTTGAGCCGCAGGGAAATTTGCTTTTGAAAAATATTGTGGTGATGGTTAATTTTAAAGAAGAGCCGAATTTGCCGGCTCCAGTTGACCCAAGCACGGCGACTTTGGAAAACATTAAAGTTGTCAAAGTGGTTTCAGGAGCTGGCACTGCAACTGAGTCATTGGCGCCCGATCCTTATCCCGGTTTATTGCAAATTGCTCCAAATTCTAGTGGTAGCACTGTGGAATTCCATCCATCCGGATCTTGCGCGCCGGAAAATGTTGACAACAATGTTTGTTTTGAAAAAAACACC
>DOQH01000033.1 GCA_003514455.1 Candidatus Magasanikiibacteriota bacterium | reverse complement strand
TCGCGCGGCGCGCCTTTTTCAGAATCCCCCATAATTTGTGCTTCCAACACGCCGACTTTTTTCTTTAATTGTTTTAAAATTATTTCTGATTTAACCGGATAAAAAAACATGCCGATGTCAAAAGCGGTGTTCAAATTAATAATGGGCGAAGACCAGCCAACGGAAATGTAGCGCGGATAAGTTACGACAAAAATCGTGCGAGCGAAAGAACTGCCAATTTGCACAAAAGACGGATCAACCTTAAAAGCGGCCGGAGAAATTATGTCACGCACTGAAACCGTGCCCGCGCGATAGACCCTTTCTTCTTCCAAAACAATTGTCTCTTCAGCCACCTTCTTTTTGGCAGATGACAATCGCTCGGCCTCTGTCGGGCCGCGCCGTATTAGTTTTTTTTGCTCCAATGTATTTGGACTAAACGACATATTATTCTACTTGTAATTTATTTATTTCAACCATTTTCTCCGTCTCTGCCAAATCAAGATTGTAGGAATTATAATACAACTCAATTAAACTTTGCGTATCAAGCATTACGGCCGCCAAACTCATGCTTTGCAATTGCCCCATTATATGATCCACCCGCGATGTTAAATCCTTTTTTCTCTGTAAAAATCTTTCCTGTTTCATACCCAAAGTTATGGCCGGAATAAAAATTTCTTTCAAACGTGCGAAAAAACTCTTGCGCTTGTCGGACAAAGGATTAAACGGCACCACCACATAGAATCGCTTGCTCATAATATGACCCATTTCCACCAATTCTCCGACAAACGAACGATAATCGGAAATTTGCATTTTTAATAATTCATTTGTCTGCTCTTTTTCCGATTGTTTCAAACGGTCAAGATAATTATCAATGTTCAATTTGCGCGATTGTATCACCACCTGCAAAGGAAACTCCAAAGTATTTAAAAATCCGGCGTAAGCGCTAATCAGCGCCTCCTGTTCCTCTTCTGATTTCAAAGCGAAATTTATGCTGGAAGCCAACAGCACCGCGCGCAGAGTGCCGTCTTTCATCACCACCACATCATCGCGTATTTCCGCGATGTCCAGATACTTTTGAGTTGAAGCGCCGGGCTTGGAACCGGCTAACTTTTTAGATTGCATAAATATATAGAATGTCATTCCCGCGCAAGCGGAAATCCAGCGATTTTATTCTTCCGGCCGATAGACTCCGCCCGTATCCACGAGCAGGGCCATTTCGCTTAATTTGGACGCGCCCGGCAAATTTTTATGTGGTATTACTATTGGCGCGACAACTTTTTCAATTTGACTCATTTTTTTCAATTCAGCGTTTGTATATTGTTTTTGCCACACTCGCACAGGCGATTTTTGCATTGTTTGCAAAAAATTCAGGATGAAATAGTGAAATGGTTGACCGTTGATTTTCACAAAAGCCAAAATCAAACCAATTCCGCCGAAAATCGCCAACAAAATCACGAACAAAACCAAATCCGCCAGCTTATAGCACACAAAAAGCACCAGCCCGTCAACCAAAAGAATAATAAACTGCCGCACGGTAATAGGGCCGAAAATCTTGTCTTCAACATCAATAAATTGTGGCACGGTGAATTGCTGCATAATTAATTTCTTAATCTCCTATTCAACTCCATCACTACTTTAAATTCTTCATAAGTCAGTGTCGGCTTGTTAGCGCCTTGCCGCTCTTCAATCATTTTTTGCATTGGCTTGGCCGCGTCAACACTTTCATTTAATAATCCCAGATACATTTTATTCACTTCACTTTCCTGCCACGCTTTAATGCCTAAAATTTTCTTTTCATAACTTTCTTCCGCCAGTAATTCTATTTTAGCATAAATTTTGTCCGCGGTCACTTTGGCTTGCGGAGACAAACGGCGAAAATCAACCAACGACATCTCGCGCAATTCCTCAACCGGACCGACCAATCGTGGTTTATAGGCCACATCTTCCATTTTGGAGCGGCCGGCAGGTGTTTGCGGTATGACGATTTTAGGCACTGGCTTTATTTGGACCGGGGACAATGGCGCCAATTCAATTTTTGGCGCGGATTTTTCTTGCTGAATAATTTTCAATGGCTGGGGAGATATTTTTTGAATGTCAGAAGAGGTTTTTTTAATGTCATTGCGAGGAGCCGCGAGCGACGAAGCAATCTCGTTTTTGTCATTCCGAGTATCCCCTCCGCCATATCCGCCAACTGGCGGAGGCTGATGGCGGAGTGGGGAACCTTTGGAAAAATTTTCTTTTGGAGGCAAAACTTTGTTTAGCACTAGGGTGGTAACTGGTATTGGCGGAGGTGGCGCTAATTTTGAAAAAGCTACAACAGACGGCGCTACAATCAGCGAATTTTTTAATAATCCATCTTTTTTCTCATCAACCAACTTCACAAACTTTTCCGCGTCATCATACGCAAATCCCATTCCGCCTTGCGCGACCGGCGACATTAATTTCTGCCGCGTCTCCACCCATCCGCGCACTTCTTTCAAACGCGATACAACAATCATTTTAAATCTTTGCTGCAATTCCGGCGCGACATCCAAACCGCTTTCTTTAATCAATTTTTCCGCTACGGCGTCGTAGCGCTCAATTGGTGGCGCGAAAACAGGTTGCGCCAACGGCACTGATTTAGCAATCGGTAGAATTGATTGCGACACTGCTGGCGCGGACAACGCAGACGGCTTGAGCATTTGCGGCAAAATTTGTTTTGGCGCTGACGCTGGAACAGTTGGCGATGGTAAAGAATGCGCCAACACCGCGCCGGCTGGAGTCAGTGTGGCTGATGATACTGTTTTTAAAATCGATTGCTGCTCCAAATTCAATAAAGGAAANNAACTCTTCCGGCTCTAAAAAAAGATACTCATCAATTATTGATTTGGCTGGGTTTTTATCAATCTCCAATAACGCCAATGTGTGTTGTTGCAAAAAACCAACCAAATCATCTTTTTCCCAAAACGGCAGAGCATTGAAAAAAAGATAAGCGAGACAAATTTCAACATATTTATATTGCTCAACCGGCGGCGTGGCTTCGCGTTCTCTTTGCAACAAATTAAAATATAAAAACTTGGATTGCATCCGCTGTGATCTTTCAATCAATAGATAGACGGCCCGCCCCAAATTTTTTTCAGCCAATAATTCGTTCCAATTCTTCACCGCCATTTCTTCAATATCAAAATCAGGCAAGTCAACCGTCCGCGTGTCCTGATTGACTGTCAAACCAAGATTTTTTCTTACTTGTTCCAAATTAAATTCCATAATGTTTATGTTGATGCCGACTCAATTTCTTTAGCTTGTGTATCTAATTGCGCCAATTCCCCAGCCTTTTGATTTTGCGTAGCAACATCTAATACCAATCCTTTTCGGTTTATTGCCACTAATTCATTGAGTTGACTAATAAGCGGTGCCACAGCGGCAGGATTATCGGCCTGAAGCGCGTTTAGACGTTGTCGCAAAGCGACTCCTGCTTTATCAATAGTGGCGCCAAAGGTGATGGCTGCTTCGCGTATATTTTGCGCCGCATCTCGCGACGCAGTATTTGTAATTGCGTCTAAATCTGGAAGAGGATTACTTTCGCTATCTGTATCCTTAAGGCGAAACACTCCCTTTTCAGCTTTGGAAGGTTGCTCTTTTATCATTGCTTTTACCTGTTCCATCGGCGTTTTCTGTTCTGAAGGCCTATATTTACCGGCATACGCCTTCTCTCCAAATGTTGTTTCCGTGCTTTTATCATCAACCCACTTTTTGGTATCTTTATCCCAAGTAGATTGAACAATTTTTGTTTCGGCTTTATCCTCAATGCCCAATTGGCGAAGAATTTTGTCTACCGCGTCTTTTTTATTTATATCTTTCATCGCCGCAATCATTTTTTGAAATTGTTCCGGCGGGAGACGAAATACTTTACCTCCTTCATTTTGACGCTGGTTGTCCCAGGCCATTCCGTTGTCATTCAAAGCAATGTTATTGATTCCCAAAGCCGCAGCTCCAATAACACGCCGCCTCGCGCTGCCTAAAGTACGCGCGTCAGCGTTCATTAAATCTGCTTTAAACTGATCTTTAAATTCACCGTGAGTTACATTATCGGAATGCTGTTGCAGTCTTTCAGCCACAGTTAAATTATTAAAAGCAAAGGATTGTTTGCCTTTGATCATTTCCCTTAACTCCGGCAGAGTTTTTTCTTTGTTTTGCGTCAAGTCCTCAAAACCTCTATAATCCACACTGGTGGATTTATTCATACTCTGGAAAACACGCTCTAAACGAGCTCCTATTTTAGAATCATCAAACATGCCAAAATCTTTCAACATCTGCACTTTGCCTTCCACTGTTTTATATTCTGATTTACCCCCCATAGCATCATCAATAGAATGCCCTTCCACAGATGACCCAATAAGATCAAGCAAGGCCTGACGAATATTGCTCTGCGCAGATGTATCCTTTCTAGTCACGGCATCACCATAGGCCGCTTGCAATGCATTGCTCCGTTCCTCATATTGCGCCGCAGTAGTTATACCTTGACTAATGCGCGCTTCATGTTCCTTATCCTGTCCTGCCAAAACCATGGCCTCTTCATTAGACACTCTGGCCCCGGATTTAATTTGCGCGTCAGTCAATCCGGCCGCGCGCGCCCTGGCTTCATCTTTCATCTTTCCAACCAATGGTTCGACCACGCGCTTTTCTTTTGATTCAGCTAATTCTTTACGCTGTCTCATTTTCATCTTATACATAGAATAAGCGCCCAAGCCCATGGTGAATTTCCCTTCTTTAGCACGCCCGAGTATGCCTGTTTTAATTTCTTGCTTTTTAATGTCATACCATTCCTTAACCCCTTCTTTAACTTTTCCTCCGGCAAATTGCCCGACTTTCAACCCTCCCCACGCCATTAACCCCGTACCAACTCCACCGGTGGCCACTCCTAACGCCACCGGCACGGCCAACTTCTTCGCCAGACCAGTCGCTCTACTCTTGATTGTGCTCAAAGCTCCTGATGCCAATCCTGCCCCGGCCACTCCCAACTGCTGAATCATTTGAAGAGACATTAGGAGCATGGCAATGGAAATGGCGAAAGATGCCATATTATCCCATTTACCGGCTTCTGTGCTAGTATCAATAGCCGGCAAAGTTTTAAGGTCTTGACCTTTGGCTGATTCATATGCTATCTGCGCGTTATTATCCCCGCCTCCTAAAGCAGCTAAAGACAACCACAAGAAAAACGCCACCATTGGCCCGACTATTATCTGCCCTTGCAATTGCTTCCACCATTGACCATAGTATTCCTGCCCTTTGGGAAAAGTGCCCAAAAGAAAAGCCAAAGGTGACAATACAATTAAAATCCAAAGAGTAATAATTCTAAAAAGTAAAATGGCGACAAAAATCAAAATGACAATTAAAGATATTCCCAACATTACTGTGCCCAAAGCAAAACCCATTAATACCTTGAATTCCACATTTCCTCCGAAACTGACATCTATATCTTGGGGTGATAATGCATAAGATTTAAATAATTCTTCAATTTGAAATAATTTCATGAAATTCCCGCCGGCCGCGGCCGCGTAGCCATTGACAAAAGTGAGCATTATAACTTGTGAAAAATCAATCAACAAGCCAATAAAGGTCTTGCTGAAATTAACCAACAAAGCGGTCAAAATCAAACGCGGCAAAAGTTTTTTCCAAGAATAGGCCTCAATTTTAAGCATGGTGCCAAAAGCAATCACCAGCATTATCAAAATGAAAAACATGTTAGCCACATCGCGCACCAACACCCAGCCGACTGAAACGACATTAGCGTCCAAGAAACTGTTATACGAAGAAATTTGAATTAAAAGATCAATCGCCCACAATAATATCTGACCAATTAACGCGCTAATAGCTTCTAAAAGATAAGCAAAAGCCGGGTAGACATATCCCGTCCCTATATTAGCAAATGTTGGCGCGGCTAATCCTAAAAACGCCATTACACTTACCGCAGTCAAAATCACCGTTGTCGGTCTACCCCACCATTTATCTCTCAAAATCCTCGTTGACGGCAAAAACAAGGTTCTTTTTTCTAAAACCTTGAAGATGGCCTTTTTTATGGCCTGTATTTTATTCATACCTAGTTGATATTATACCACATACACGCGCAAACAAAAAATATCCCCATTTGGGGATATTTTTACCGATTGATTCTATTTTAATTTTTCCACCAATTCCTCAAAATATCTAATAGTCGCAGGCAATTCATTATAAATCTTCTGCGCGGTTTCTTCGTTATAAGTATGAACAGTTTCATTTCTTAAATCCACTAATTTTATCCATTCGTCATCGTATAACATAATCCCCTGACGATAGGCCTCGCGAAAACACTCTTTAGGCGAAGCGCAAATCACGCCTTTCTTATCTTCCAAATATGTTTTTACCGTTTTCCACGCCAAATCCAAAGTAAACTCAAACCGCTGAATGGCTGAATCGCGCACGATATCTGACTTGGGCAAGCTTAACGCTTCTTTAAGACGCGACAATGCCCTTTCCAGCTGCGCTTGTTGGGCTGATAATTTAGTCATAATTTCAAGTTTCCTTTATATTTTTTCAATCTTTTGTTTAGCCACTTTTTTAAAATCCGGCGAAACATTGGTAAAATCCACAATTTCAATTTTATATAAAATCGGCAAATTGGCAATTTCCTCTTTAATGTTTGACAACGCATCGGCCGGAACTGATTTGGCGCCCTCAATACCCACATCAATGTCTGATTGAGCGTTTCCTTTTCCAATCACCCGCGAACCAAAGAAAAAAATATCATAAAATTTTAAATCAAGATGCCGACCGACAATATCTTTTAATTCCTGTTTTAATTTTTCCGCGGAATGATGTTCAAGACGGAGCATATTTTGTTCCTTTATTTTACTATTCTACCACCCTTCCCCTTGACAAGTCAACTTATTCCCCACCCTCTTGACTTAAAAAATCAAATGTATTAAAGTGAAAACAAGTTAATTCGCCTTAATTAAACCTTAACTAAAATTTTCTTATGCCCACGCCCATTTCTCGTAAAAATAAAACCGAGCTTTTGGAAGAATACCAAAAACTCCTGGCTCAATATGATGAACTTAAAAAAACCGCCNNCACTCTCAATGAATTGGCCGACAAGCTTATTGCCGAAGCGCAAAAATTTGAAGAAATTCAAAAAGCGATTGAATTGGCCAAAAAAAATCTTGAGTTTCATTATCACATTCAAGTGGCGGCCGAAACACTGGACGCGCTCATTAATGAAAACAAAAAAAAGGCGTTGGAACTGGAAGAAGAAATGATTGCCAAACAACGCGATTGGACGCGCGAACAGGAAGAACGAGAGTATGCCGTCAAAACGCAGAACCGCAGAACGCGCGAGGAATTTGAAGAACTTAAATCGCAACAAAACAGGACATTAAAAGAACGCGAAGAGGCGCTAAAATTAAAAGAATTGGAAATAAAGGAATCGCAGACGCAAGTTGATGGATTCCCGGCTCAGCTTGAACGAGCATTGTCCCAAAAAGAACAAGAAATGACGCGATATTTTAAAAATGAATCTGAAAAACAGCTCGCCGGCGCTAAAAAAGATTGGGAGGCCCAAGAAAATCTATTTAAAATGAAAATTTCCAATTTGGAAGAACACCTTAAAACTCAAAATGTTGAAAATGTAGCTCTGCGTAAAGAAATTGAACAGGCCAACCGGCGCGTTCAAGAACTGGCTGTCACCATTATTGAAAGCGGCGCCCGCCTTACTGCCAAACTGGAAGAAGCGCCGACCGCCGGCGCGTCCGTGGTGTAGATGGCCGCGTTGATTTGTCAGCAAACAAAAATTCCGTTGAAAGACGGAATTTTTTAACAATTA
>DOQH01000027.1 GCA_003514455.1 Candidatus Magasanikiibacteriota bacterium | reverse complement strand
AGCATCATTGCCAAATCATCTTTGAATTTAGCTGATGTTTGATAACGCACATCTTTATCAGGCATACTTAAAGTATACCCTCCGGCCAAACCGCGCCCAATAATGGAGACCTTGCGCACAGGATCGCAATTTGGCAAGAAATTCGCCACAATAGCGTGCCCCGCTTCGTGATATGCTGTCATTTTTCTTTCTTCCTCGCTCATTACGCGGGATTTTTTCTCCGGCCCGAGCAATACCTTTTCAATGCTTTCCAGAATTTCCTTTTCACCAACTTGTTTCAATCCGCGCCGCACTGTCAAAATAGCGGCCTCATTCAAAAGATTGGCCAAATCAGCTCCGGAAAACCCTGGCGTGCGCTCGGCAATTTTGCGAATGGAAACATCAGCGGCCAATGGTTTATTTTTCGCGTGCACAGCCAAAATTTCTTCTCTATCTTTAATATCAGGTAAATCAATTACCACGCGGCGATCAAAACGACCCGGACGCAATAATGCAGGATCCAAAACATCGGGTCTGTTTGTTGCCGCAATCACAATCACTCCGGCATTTGGTTCAAACCCATCCATTTCCACTAAAATTTGATTTAAAGTTTGCTCACGCTCATCATGCGATCCTCCAAGCCCCGCTCCTCGTCTGCGGCCCACAGCGTCAATTTCATCAATAAATACAATCGCCGGAGCTTCTTTTTTCGCGCGCTTGAACAAATCGCGCACGCGTGAAGCGCCAACACCAACAAACATTTCCACAAACTCCGAACCGGACATATGCAAAAATGGCACATTTGCCTCACCGGCAACTGCTTTCGCGATTAATGTTTTACCTGTTCCGGGCACGCCCATGAGCAAAACACCCTTGGGAATTTTTGCTCCCATTTCCGCGAATTTCTTGGGGCTGCTTAAAAATTCCACGACTTCTTCCAATTCTTCCTTTGCTTCTTTTGCTCCGGCCACATCTTTAAAAGTTGTTTTGTTTTTATCATCTTTGGGATTATTCCGCGCGCCGGCCGCGCCAAAACCCATGGCTCGAGAATTAACATTCTGCACCTGCCGCGTCATGAAAAAAATCAAAACAATAAAAAAAATAAAAGGCAGAATAAAAGGCGCTAGATTTCCGAGCCAATACGACCAGCCGCTTTTATCTTTCACAACTATTTCCACTTTCTTCACCCTGTTTTCATCAGCGCCATAATTTTTCAACAATTCCCCGAGTGATTCATTTGATTCTTTTTTAACTTCTTCCGTTTTATTATTATTCAACAAAACCAACAAAGTGTCGCCTTGCACTTCAATCTTTTTCACTTCTTCATTTTGCACCTGCGCTACCAATTGTCCAATACCAACCACCTCCGGCTTAACACTGGTACGATTAAACCCGCTAAAAATTAAAGCCAGCACAATAAATATGCCAATAAACAAGAGAAAATTTTTGAGTAAGTTTGACATACATTATTTTACTTTTTAAACTTCAAACCCAGCCGATGTTCGCCCGGTTCCAAAGTGATAATTTCAAAATCTTTCTCATCACCTTCTTTGCCAAACACAGACAAATCCTTTGGCGCCTCTGCGCCCAAGCTGGACACATGCACCAAACCATGAATGTCCTCGTCCAATTCAACAAAAAAACCAAAAGGATTCACTTTTAACACTTTGCCTTTGACAGTGTCTCCCACTTTATACTTTTCCGCGACTTTTTTCCAAGGATCGTCCATTAATCGTTTGCGAGACAAGAAAATCTTGGAGCCATCAATTTGAATAATTTGCGCTTTCACAATATCGCCAACTTTCAAAACATCGCGCGGGTGATCCAATCGTTGCCAAGCGATTTCAGAAATATGAATTAAGCCCTCAACTTCACCAAATTTCACAAACGCGCCAAAATCAGTCAAAGCGGAAATCACTCCATCCACTAAATCCCCAATTTTAAAAGCGCTCAACATGCTTTTCTTTTCATCTTCCCACACGGACTTTTCTGAAAAAATCAATTTGTTGGATTTTTCATCAACATCAATCGCTTTCACTTTCAATGCCTGGCCAATAAAACCGCGCAATTTTTCTAAAATTCGAGCGCGATCTCCGCCTGGCACGCGAGGATAATGTTCCGGTGACAATTGAGAAACCGGCATAAAACCAGCCAATGTTCCGTACATCAAAAGCAAACCNNTCGGAATAGGCGGCGGATTCATACAATTCAGCTCCGCGCACAACGCCAATTGCCAATCCATCCATATCCAAACGAATCAAAGAACGGCCGGCTGTAATAACCTTGCCTTTCACAATGTCCCCAACCTTGGGGATATTGGTGTATTGAGGATCATCCACCAATTGCTTAAAATCCTTGTTTTTCTTTTCCTCCATTTCCTTGTCTAAAGTGTCTTTTAAAGTAGTCATTTAGATTAAAAAAAGAAGAGTTTTAACTCTTTCTTTTATGAAAGAATTACCCCCGCTTAGCAGAGGCCCCGTTTGAGGGGTTAATTAAAAATTTCTAGGGATGAGCCAAGTCAAAAACTTATTTTTGACTTGCGAAGCCCGACGGAATTTGAAGCTTCGCTTATAATTTAAGTATATATTAAGGAGTGGGGAAAGTCAAGCCTACCTCATTTCTTCAATTTTTCTTTTCAAAATCTCTTTAAAATTTTTACTCAAATCATTTACAAAATCGGAATCAGCTATAAACGGCTCCAAATCAAATTTAATGCTTCTTTCATCAACCTGATCCACTATTTTAATCAACTCCTTTTTTAAATCCTCCGCATTGCGGCTATCCAAACACCTTAAATTTGGCTTTATTCCCTTATTCAAATACCATAACAAATCAAAATAATCTCGGCCTTTGACAGTCGCCAATATCTCACCAGCTTTGTTCTTTTTTATCCATTTTCTCAACATTACCGCCTTGATTTTTGTAGCCATTAGCGTTGGCAAATCAAAAATGCGTACTAAAAATGACTTGTTGAATTTAAAAACCGGAACCATCTCAATTTTATAATTCTTGCAAAAATCAAAACCGGGAAAAATCTCAATTTTCAAAAAGAGCTGATCTGATTCGCCGACTTCCGCCAACTTCAACTCTTTAAGCATGGGGAATTTCAAATAAATTCTAAACTTCTGAATAGAAAATTTCAAATCAAGTCCAAATTTTTCTTTAAAATACAATTTGATTTCTTCGACAATTTTTTTCAGCTCAATGCTTTTCTTTAAATCCACAAAATCCAAATCCTCGGATAAGCGCGGCAAACCATAACAATGAGCCAAGCTGGAACCGCCATAAAACACCAGGCGGCTATACACTTTGTGGCTATAAACAAAATCCAAAATCAAAATCTGCAAATACTCTTTAAGCAAATTTCTTTTAAAGATCTTGCTGGATGACACAGATTCATCCAAAAGTTTTAATAAAAAAATTTTAAACTGCTCGGACATATTAAGAAAAAAGATAATTAATAATTATTTTCATTTTTTTTGATTTTTCAATTTTTATATATGACACCAGCTCCTTTTTATCCTTGGCTGTAAAATCACCCAGATTCAATCGCAATTCTTTCACTGATTCTTTGTCGGAAAGAATATTTTTTCTAAAATAAATAAAATCAAACAAGGACTTGGCTTTGGTTGCTTCTAAAATCATAAAATCACCCTCTTTGCGCGTGGCTGTGAATCCGCAAAACAACTCTTTCCTAATTTTATGATAGAAAAATCTGCCAAAAATATTGGTAAATGTCTTGGTTTTACGACTGGAAACAAGAGTAAAATTAACCGGCATCTCTGTGAGAATATTGTGTTTATAAAGAATATAATCCAAGCTTAAATAACATGGCTCATAAAGAATGTTGCTAACAAGCTCAATATAGGCGGAAAGACGGCCTTTTTTCTCCAAATTGTCCAGATATTCTTTGGCTACATACAGACCCTTTTTTAATCGAACCACTTTCCCGGCCTTTGCATAGCGGGAAAACAAAATTTTAAGATAAACCTGATCAGTTTCCACGCCAATTAAGTCATCAAAACCAAAATAAGGCATCTTTTTTGCCAAGTCATAAATATGCTTGATTTTTGGTGTAGCACTGTTTCTCATAGTATACAATTATAGTATACCATAAGAAACGATGTTTGTCAAGGGGAAAAAAATCTTTTCTTCCTCTGAAACCCAATGGCAAACCGATGCGCTTCGTCGCGAACTCTAATCAATAAATTCTCGTGCTGCCGAGCCAATCCAGTCCAAGCCGGATTGCTGATAATAAATTCATTCTTTTTTCTTTGCAACCCTTTGGCAATACCAATAACCGGCCGATCTATTTTTTGTTTTTGTAAAATTCGCAACACCGCGCTCACCTGCGGACAGCCGCCGTCAATTAAAAAAATATCAGGCAACGGCCACTCAGTGTGTTTGAGGCGTCGTCCCACAATTTCCGCCAAACAACCGACATCATTCTGCCCCGCCACGGTTTTAATATTAAATTTTCTATATTGCGATTTCATCGGCTCGCGCTCATCAAACACCGCCATACTCCCCACCATATTACTTGCTCCCAAATTGGAAATATCATATCCCTCAATTCGCAATGACCGCGCATTGCCTTTCAAAATTTCTTCTCGTAAAAAATTAATGTTCAACAAAGCCGCGTCCTGAATTTTTTGCAACGCCTTGATTTGATTTCTCAGTCGCGCGGCTGATTCAAAATCTTCAATTTTGCTCGCCATTCGCATTTGTTTAGTGAAATTTTTAATCACCGCTTTTTTCTTGCCTTTCAAAAAGAAAACCAACGGCCGAATGACTTTTTTCATATAATCTTTTTGAGTTATTCCACCAACACACACTCCCAAACATTGACCGAGCTGATAATAAAAACATGGCCTGCCTTTTTTCGGATTACAATCTGAAAAAAGAAAAATTCTACGCAAAATACGCATTGCCTCTTTGATATTGAGCCCGGGAAAAGGGCCAAAAACATGCAAAAATTTCCGCCTAGGCGCGGAACCGACTAAATTCAATTCGTGTTCACGCGTTGTTTCCACTCGCGGATACTTATCTTTGGTAATAACCAAATAATTCCAACTTTTATCATCGCGCCACTTGATATTATAACGCGGCTTAAACTTTTTAATGTAGCTACCTTCCAAAATCACCGCTTCCAAAAGAGAACTAGTGACAATATATTTCACACTCGCGACCTCGTGAATCATTTCTTCAATCGGACGAGGCGATTTCCGGCTGACAAAGTAGCTTTTCACCCGGCTTTTCAGCGAGCTGGCTTTCCCAACATAAATCAATTCTTTTTTAGAATTAAAAAAAAGATAAATACCCGGCGCAGAAGGAATTTTTTTTAAATTTTTCACAAGCGGCATCATATTATTTTAAAACCCTTTTCAAATACTGACCTGTCCANNGCGCATTTAATTACATCCAGATTATGTTCAATCACCATCACAGTATTGCCGTGCGATACCAACCGTTGCAAAACTTCCAACAATTTCCGCACATCTTCATAATGCAAACCAACTGTCGGCTCATCAAGTAAATATAGTGTTTTGGTTGTGCCGTGTTTAGACAACTCGCGAGACAGCTTGATGCGCTGCGCCTCGCCGCCGGAAAGAGTAGTGGCTGATTGGCCAAGAGTCAAATAGTCCAAGCCAACTTCATTGAGCATTTTTAATTTATCATTTATCAAAGGAATGTCTTTAAAAAATTCTTCGGCTTCAGCCACGGTCATATTTAAAATGTCCGAAATGTTTTTCTTTTTATAATTCACCTGCAATGTCTCCTGATTAAATCGCCTGCCTTTGCAAACATCGCAAACGATTTCCACGCTGGGCAAAAAATGCATTTCAATTTCCAAAACACCGCGACCTTCGCAATTTTCACAACGGCCGCCAGGAACATTAAAACTAAAACGGCCGACTTTGAACCCGCGAATGCGCGATTCTTCGGTAGCTGAAAAAATCTCGCGAATCAAATCCCAGGCCTTGGTGTAGGTGGCCGGATTGGAACGCGGAGTGCGGCCAATCGGACTCTGATCAATCACAATCGCGCGATCAAGATATTCCGTGCCGGTGATACTCGCGCAATTTTGTTTGCGGCCCAAACGATACAAGCGGTTCATCACAGCTGTATGTAAAACATCGTGCATTAAAGTTGATTTACCCGAGCCGGACACGCCGGTAAGGCAAATAAAACGGCGCAAAGGAATTTCCACATTTATTTTTTTTAAATTATTAGCGACAGCTCCTTTGATTTTAATTTTGGGGGTTGTTTTATCAACCGCGCGATAATTTTTGGACAAGGCGATTTTCTTTTCACCGCGCAAATACTCGCCAGTGAGCGATTTTACTTTCTTTTCTAATAAATTTTCCAAAGGTCCTGAAAACACGATTTCACCGCCATGCTTGCCTGCTCCTGGCCCAAAATCCACTACCCAATCGCTGGCCAAAATGGTGTCCTCATCGTGCTCCACTACTATAATGGTATTGCCAACATCGCAGAGATTACGCAAAGTGGCCACCAATTTATCATTGTCGCGCTGATGCAGGCCAATGGTCGGCTCATCCAGCACATACAAAGCGCCCACCAAGCGCGTCCCCACCTGCGAAGCTAGTCGTATTCGTTGCGCCTCGCCTCCGGACAAAGTGCCGGCTTTGCGATTCAGTGTCAGATAATGCAAACCTACATCAAACATAAATTGCAAACGGTTGAGAATTTCTTTTAAAACAGCATTGGAAATTTCTTTTTCTCTAACATCCAATTTTTTCTCAACATTTGCAAAAAATTCGCGCGCCTCGCCAATGGTTAAATTGGTAATTTCCCAGATATTTTTGCCAGCTACCTTCACGCTCAAAGCATTGGTGTTCAACCTTTTTCCTTTGCACACTGGGCACTCTGTTTCGCTAAACAATGTTTCCGTGCCCAATCCGATGCAAGCTCCGCAATAACCGTAAGGACTGTTAAAACTAAACAAACGCGGCTCAATTTCAGGAAAACTATAACCATCTTGCGGACAGGCATATTTGGCGCTGTAAATCTGCTCGGTTTTATCTGGAAAAATTACCGCGCAGAGTCCATTGGACAATTCAATGGCATTGGCGATCGCCTCGCTTAACCGCTGTTCGCCGTCTTTGTCTTTTACCAGATATTTTCCCAATTCTGATTCCGTCATTTTCATTTTTTCTCCAAGAAAAATTTTATCAATCACGATTTCAATTGTGTGTTTGGAATTTTTATCAATAATCACTTGCTCGCGCAAGCTGTGAATTTTTCCGTCAATGCGCGCTTCCACATAACCGGAATTGTAAATATCATAAAGCATTTGATAATACTCGCCTTTGCGGCCGCGCACCACTGGTGAAAGAATAGTTACGGTATTTTCGCTCTTGCCAACTATTGTATGAGTTAAAATTTTCTCTTTGATTTCATCAGATGTCATTTTTTTGATTTTGCCATTGCACAAAGGACAGTGCGGCTCGCCAACTCGCGCGAAAAGCACGCGCAAATAGTCATAAATTTCGGTGATTGTGGCCACAGTGGAGCGCGGATTGGCGCTGTGCGCTTTTTGGTCAATGGAAATCGCCGGCGAAAGCCCCTCAATTTCATCAACATCCGGCTTTTGCAAACCGCCCAAAAACTGCCGCGCGTAAGCGGATAATGACTCAATATATCGTCTTTGCCCTTCGGCAAAAATTGTGTCAAACGCCAAACTGGACTTGCCCGAACCGGACAGTCCCGTAAAGACAATCATTTTATTGCGCGGCAATTCCAAGTTAACATTTTTTAGATTATGTTCGCGCGCGCCTTTGATTATTATTTTATCTTGCATAAAAAATTCAAAAGCCCCATTAGTCGCGGCTATGGGGGTATGGTATCTATATTGTAGTTTCAGAATATCTTTTTTTTACATGCCTGTCAACGCAATCCACTTTTCAACTCTCTTACCTCATCTCTCAAAATTGCGGCTAGTTCAAACTCTAAATTCTTGGCCGCCTGTTTCATTTGATTTTCTTTTTCTTTAATAATTTCCTCTCGCGGACGGCTATCGCCAAGTAAATCCAATTTAGCAACCTTTGCCACACGACTTTTATTTTTATCTTTTTGCCCTTTCGGGGTGATGCCAAATTCTTCCAATATATTTCTAATGCTTTTTTCAACCGTCTTCGGCGTGATTCCGTGTTTGGCATTGTATGCCAGCTGAATTTTGCGCCTACGATTGGTTTCGCTAATGGCTTTTTTAATTGAGCCGGTGATATTATCGGCGTAAAGAATTACCAAACCATTTACATTGCGCGCCGCACGACCGATTGTTTGTATCAAACTCACTGCGTTGCGCAAAAATCCTTCTTTATCCGCGTCCAAAATCGCCACAAAAGACACTTCGGGTAAATCCAAGCCCTCGCGCAACAAATTCACGCCAACGATCACATCAATTTTTCCGCGGCGCAAGTCGGTTAAGATTTCAATTCGCTCCAATGTTTCAATGTCGCTGTGCAAATATCTCACTTTTATTTTTTTCTTTTCTAAAAATTCCGACAAATCCTCCGCCATTTTTTTGGTTAAAGTTGTAACAAGCGCTCGCTCGCCAACCAGGACTCGTTCATTAATTCGCGCGATAACATCTTCAATTTGAGACAGTCCTTTTTTACCAGTCACCGGCCGTATTATCACCTCGGGATCAACCAAACCAGTTGGCCGCACAATCTGCTCAACCACCTGCTTACTCTCTTTTAATTCATACTCATCCGGAGTTGCTGAAACATAAATCATTTGCTCAGTACGATGATTAAATTCTTCGTATTTAAGCGGCCGATTATCGCGCGCCGAAGGCAAACGGAAACCATGTTCCACCAAAGTATCTTTGCGCGATTTGTCGCCAAAATACATTCCGCGAATTTGCGGAACTGTCACATGCGACTCATCAATCACCGTAAGAAATTTCCCATTGGTTTTAAAATAGTCCAAAAGAGTAAAAGGCGGCTCGCCTGATGCGCGGCCGTCAAAATGTCGAGAATAATTTTCAATTCCCGAGCAATAGCCGATGTTTTTTATCATTTCCAAATCATAACTCACTCTGCGGCGCAATCGTTCAGCTTCCAAAATTTTTCCTGACTTTTCCAATTCAGCCAACCGCTCTTTCAATTCACTTTTTATAGATTCAAAGGCTCGTTTGGTCATCTCGGCGCTGGCGATATAGTGTTTGGTTGGAAAAAGCCACATGTCTGACAAAACTTTTTTCACTTTTCTTGTTATTGACTCCACCAATTCCATATTTTCAATTTTTTCACTGATTTCCAAACGATAAATCATTTCCTCATTCACCGGCATTACTTCAAATACCGGCCCGGTTAAGCGAAAACTACCGCGTTTAAGGTCGCTCGTGGTGCGCTCAAAGTGCATTTCAATCAATTGTTTTAAAAGATCTCTTCGCGAAATTAACTGACCTTTTTTTAGATGCAAAACAATTTTTTCATATTCTTTTGGCGAACCAAGGCCATAAATACACGAGACGGAAGCCACAATAATCACATCGCGACGCGTCAAAAGCGCTTGGGTGCAGGCATGGCGCAAACGATCAATTTCATTATTGATCATTGCCTCTTTTTCAATGTATGTGTCTGAATGCGGAAGGTATGCTTCCGGTTGATAATAATCATAATAACTTACAAAATATTCCACGGCATTGTTTGGAAAAAACTCGCGAAATTCATTGCACAATTGCGCCGCGAGCGTTTTGTTATGCGCGATTATCAATGTTGGCATTTGTGTTTTCTCAATCACATTGGCAATAGTGAATGTTTTGCCGGAACCGGTCACGCCCAAAAGTGTTTGCTTGGACATTTTTTTCTCCAAACCCAAAACCAGGCCATTAATGGCCTGCGGCTGATCACCGGCAGATTTAAATTTGGAATGAATTTTAAACATAAAACTACACATATTTTAGCAAAATTTACAGTTAAGTCAAGTGTAGTATCTTGAAACTTTTTCTGATTTATGCTACTATTTTATGAGCTGCATAACGCAGTGAGCAACAACAAGGAGGGACAGATGCTGCCTGCAAAAACATCCAAATTCACATTTCTCTTCGGACCTATTGCCAAAATGTTTTTGGCAGTCATTCTCGGATGTCTCATGGCATGGACAATCATCAGCGTCAGCGAGCGTTGGAGTCCGGAAGCGCGAGAAAAGGCCTTCCAGTCACAACTAACCGAATGCGACCGACTTGCCGAACTCAACGGTAATGACTGGCGTCTCAAGTTGGCGCCCGACGATACTTGCGCCTTGATCTTCGAAGAGTACGGCAAACGCATTGACGAAGAGGGCAAAAGGCAGGCCATTGACGAAGCGGCCGCCAAAGCCAACATCAACGACGGCACTACCCCAGAGCCGCCAGACACAGAATAGCGGGGCCAAACCACGCAAACACAACTCCCAACCCAGGCGCCACATGGTGCCTGTTTTTTTACACTTTTTCCCCTTGCCCTCATGCTTTTTTTATGGTACAATTATTTAAAGAAAATAACACTAATTTTTTTCTATGCACATCTCTTGGCTGGGTCATTCCGCCTTTAAAATTGAAACCAAAACCCCTTGGCGCGACGAGGTGGTTATTTTAATAAATCCGTATTTGGAGCCAAAAGCCGATTTGCCGCGCAACCTAAAAAGCGACTTGGTATTATTGGGTTCCGGTGAAAAAAATACCATTACTTTGAGCGGGGAACCGTTTGTTATCGCGAGCCCTGGCGAATACGAAGTCCGCGGGGTAATGGTCTATGCCGTTGATATTTCCAAAAACCCAAAAGAGCCGCAATTGGTGTTTCATTTTGACACGGAAAATGTTTCCACCATATTTTTCGGCAATTTCAAAGGAACAGTGAACGAAGAAATGGCGGATAAATTGGGCTTGATTGATATTTTGCTTCTGCCATGCGGAGGCAACAATGTTTTGGGCGCCAA
>DOQH01000040.1 GCA_003514455.1 Candidatus Magasanikiibacteriota bacterium | reverse complement strand
AGTGAAGACACTTTTGGTATTTTACCCAGAGCCGCGCGTAACTCGTCAATTTTTCCAACAGGCGCGTCAACTTTAAAAAGCAAACTGATGTCAATGCGATCCTCCACCAACTGCAATGCGGCTTTGGTCATTGCATTGACAGATAAAACAACATTGAAAGAAATGAGTGTTAAAACCAAAATTAAAATTGTAGTGAGAGATAATCCTAAATTTCGCCAAAAACTTTTATTGGCAAATGATAAAACCCGTTTAAAAAAAATAATCATAGTGTTTACAATACATATTTACCTTCGGCCTGGTCATTGGACACAGAACCTCTGTCAATCGTCACCACGCGACGACGCAAGGCATTCACCATTTCGCGATTATGCGTGACTAAAAGCACGGTCGTGCCAAGCTCATTGATTTTTTTAAAAATAGAAACAATTTCATCTGTGTTAATGGCGTCCAAATTGCCGGACGGCTCATCGGCAATTACAATTTTCGGAGCGTGCACGAGCGAGCGCGCGATTACCACCCTTTGCTGTTCCCCACCGGAAATTTCATCCGGATAACGGCNNGCTGTCCGGAGCTCCGCACACCTCCAATGCAAAAGCCACATTTTCAAAAATTGTTTTTTTAGGCAAAAGCTTGAAGTCCTGAAAAATCACGCCAATTTGCCTGCGTAAAATAGGAATTTCCGATGCTTTTATGTTGGTTATATCCCAATCCCCGATCTGAATCTGTCCCTTGCTCGGCCTCTCTTCCGCAATAAGCAATTTCACCAATGTGGTCTTACCGGCTCCGCTCTGCCCAACAATGGACACCAACTCACCCGGCTCGATTTTCAAATGAACATCTTTTACAGCAAACACATCAGGTGGATAAATTTTGGAAACATTTTTAAAATAAATCATACGAAATTTTGAACTTTTCTCAATTAGCCGACGGCCGGAATTGAACCGGCGACCCACGGTTTACGATACCGTTGCTCTACCAGCTGAGCTACGTCGGCCCAAAGCGGGTAACGGGAATCGAACCCGTCGCTTATCCTTGGGAAGGATACATATTACCACTATACTATACCCGCCCGCCTTTAGGGCGCATCCTTTTACCCACTAAATTTTTATCCATTTCCACACCTTACTTTTTGCATACTCTTTTTCCAAATCAAAAGTGCTTGTAGCGGCGCTTAATCTTTCCTGCAATAAAAACGGCGTTAAAACCTTTTTCTTAAATTGTTCGGAACTCCAACCGTAAGTGTCATTCATCATTTTTTCAGCTGCTTCCGCTGTGCCTAATTCTTTAATGACTTTTTCAAATTCCTGATTCAAGTCATCCTGCGAAACAGTGATTTTCGCTAATTTTGCCTGCTCTGCCAAAACCACTTGCCTAGCCAGCCGTTCCCAAACGCTTTTTTGCAATTCCACTAAACCAGGAGCTTGAAAAGAAGGATTTTGTTTTTTTTGAAAATTATAAAAATTCTGAACGGCTGATAAATCATTTTGAAAATCCGAATAGCTCAAATAATGACCATCAACAAACCCAACGGGCAATCCAACTAAACTTGCGATTTTCACGGTAAATTTATCACTGCCTAAATTAAACAAAGCATTGTATGACGCAAATCCAACAACAATCAAAATTATTAATACCAACCCTGCTCCTGTCCCCCAATAAAAAGTTTTGTTCATATTATTTAAAAAAATAATTCCACCAATTTTTAGGATTAAAGGCCGAGGCGCTGGACATTTTCACTTCTTTTTTTGTTGAAGAAGTGGCCGCGCCGGCGCTATTTATTATCACCAACTTCTCACCTTCTTTTCCAAGCCCGAACTTCAAACGCGCTTCTCTTTCCGCAAAATCACCACTTTTAATCTCTTGCAATTTTTCCAAAGAAACCAATTTATTTTTCTCCCACTTTTCTTTTTCCTGCATCAACTGATTTATTTCTTTTTTAATCTGATAGTCCTGCCAAAAGGCCTTGCCAAAACTGATTAAAAAAACTATTGCTACCGCCACGACAAATAGCAAAAAAATTCCACTCTTAAAAATGCTTTTTAAAAATCCTCTTTTTCCTCCCATAATACTAATAGTATATCACCCATTTTTCGCCTTGACAAGACCAATGTCGGAATTATTTTCTTTTTGTTGCCAATTTTGCAAAACCGCGCTTATTGTCGCCTGCGCCTTGGCAGGATTTTTTACGCGATCAAACTCTAAATCTGTTTCTCCGCCTATAGTTTGAATTTTAATCTTGCCGTAACGAAAAATCGTAGGACAAACTCCCTTAATTTTATATGAAACATTATGAATTTTATCCAAATGCACCTCGGTGACTGTTTTTTCCAAAGATCCGACCTGATAAATATCAATTACTTTTTTATTAGTAATGACAAAAGCGTTGCGATGCCAAAAATACATGGTGCGAACCAACAGAAGCAAAGCCAAAGCGAGCGCGGCTGAAAAAAGAGTAATCCCCCACCAGTCATGGCTAAAAAGCCAAAACATAAAAAAGAACGGCACGACAATCAGAATAAAAATCAAAAGACCGTGCCAAAAATATGTGAGGCCATAACGGCGAAGCACCAAAATTACTTTTTCATTTTCCAAAAGATTAAGACGCATGTTTTCTTTCTATTTTAGTTGGCGGCGCTAAAAAAGTGGCTGTGTGTCCCCAAAAATATCTCTCATCGCTTGGATGCATGTAATAATCAGGCAATTCGCCATTTTTAATCAATCCGCGAGCTCGCTTTTCAAAACCCATAAAAAAATCTTCACTCTGCGTTGGGCCTAAAACTAGATTAAAAGCTTCCCTTATTGCGCCATAACGCGACTCTTCAAACAATCCATTTAATTGCTTCAGAAGCGGTTCCGGTATTGTTCTGTCTCCGGCGCTAAAATGCCGCAAAGGAAATGATCTGGTGGAAAAATTAAATTGCGGATCCGGTAAAATCAATCCGTGATCAATGGCGCGAGTCGCCCCGCCATTTTCAATAATATAATTTCCATCATGACGATCATAATTTTCCAAAAGAAAATCCAAAAGAGCCACTTCTCGCAAATCTTTGACATTGGCCGCCTCCATCCATTCTTCGTTGGCAAAAGTACTGGCGGGACGACCATTTATTTTTAGCTGGACTGAACCAATCGCTCCGTCAATTTCTCGAATCACTGTTGGCGGCACCACTTCCGAATCCAATGCCTTAGCCACAAAACCGGCCAACCACTCTCGGAGATAACCGGTCTGCGGTCGTCTCTCTACCATTCCTCTGGCCGTGCCGTCTTCCTCTACCCACACGGCCTCGCCATTTTTTGGTTTAAATATCGCCTCCTCCACAATATCGCTTTCCATTGATATCTCCACCGTCATAACATCATTACGAGGATTTTGTGTTGCCAACCTTTCTTCATCAGAACTGGTCTTGCCGGGACTGCGGCAATCTTTTCTCTTTCTAAAAACATCAGTCACTCGCGCCTTTTTCGACTCTCTTAATTCTTTTTCAGTTTTTAATCGTTGACGCAACCGATCTCCTTTAATTTTATCTCCGCGCTCAAGACATTCCCTCAACAAAACAGCATGAAGACCATCTTCTAATCGATTAATTTCCGCCATAAGTTCTTTTTCACCTTGCATTTCTTTATTCTCAACTGCAACCCCGCCCAATTCCAAATCAGCCGCGAATGTTTCTTGCTCGGCCAATGATTCTTCAAATTTTTTTTCCTGGGCGGGATTACGGCCGCGACCTTCTGCTTCGCGCGGATAAAATGTTTCCAAAACCATAAATTTACGGTTGTGTTATTTCGCTTGCGAAAAGATAGGAATTGCTAAAATGAGCTGACATCGCCAATAAAAATTTTGCACCATCTTTTGGCTGATAATATCGCGGTTCATTATCAATCAAAACCGACACGCCGCGATCCAAGGCCGTAAGAACATCAGTATCGCCGGTGCAAATCACTGCGCCATCGGCTTGCAAAACACAATGCGCTCGCAAACGACGATTACCTTTTTCATTGGTGAACAAATCAACAAATGAACCGATTGGATATTTTGATTTTTCTTCTGACATATTATTTTTTAACAATTCCCGCGCGACACGGCGATCATCCCAGGGAATTTTCTTTTCATTGGCTACGCAGATTGCTTGCTCCGCGCCTTTGCCGGTAATTAAAATTAAATCCCCTGCCACAGCTAGCGATATTGCTTTGCCAATGGCCTCGCGCCTATCTAAAATTCGCCACAAATTTTCGCCTTTCTTTTTACCCGCTAATAAAGCGCCTTTGGTCACTTGGTCAATAATCTCTTGCGGATTCTCATCATACGGGTCTTCATTGGTAATTATAGCATAATCTGCCTGTTTACCGACAATTTGGCCGAGAATCGGCCGGCGCGCTTTGTCTCGACCACCACCGGTTGACCCTAAAACATGAATAACTTTTTGGTGCGGAATCATTTTTATTGTTTCATAAAGCCCGGCCATTGCTTTTGGCTCATAAGCGTAATCCACGATTATTTTAAACAACTGGCCTTCATCAATAAATTCCAAACGGCCGGGTATATTTTGCATGGCTGGCGCGGCTTTTTGAATTTCTTCAATTGATAATCCAAGCGACTTGGCAATGGTTAAGACGCAAAGCGC
>DOQH01000034.1 GCA_003514455.1 Candidatus Magasanikiibacteriota bacterium | reverse complement strand
CAAAACCACTTGTGGCCACGAGCAAGCGGCTGAAGCTTGCGGAGCAGGGACTTGCGGTTAGGATGTAAATCCGATCCGTAGATTCTGCTCCGCGAGCAGAAGCCCAACAAGACGAACCCATCACGGTCTAACCTCCGTGTTCCCTCCTATCCTCGGGCGGCAGCTCTCCTACTGCCGCCCACTCTTTTTAAAAAAAGAATTTAGCTAAGGCCAGAATGCCTTGTTTCCATGGAGCGCGGTGAGAAATACCGCTTTGTCGTTCAAAATTGTGTAAATTTTCCAAATACCATTTATAATTTCGCAAGAGCGCCTGTTTATTGGAATACTTTGGATTAAATCCAAGTATTTTTTTTGCTTTTTCAATTGATACAAACGAATCCTTGCTTGCTGTTTCATAAACCCATTTGTAAAGAGGGGAGAGGCGCAGTTTTTCCAAAATTCGCAATGTCCAAATTGCAGGAGCGGCAGGCAAACCAATAATTTTTTTGCCAAATCCGGCCGTGTTCAACACTGCCTGATAATCTTCGCGCATTGTTGTAAAATCAGCCGCTCCGATATTAAAAGTGTCATTAACTTTTATTTTTTCTAACGAAACACAAAAATAAATCGCCTCGCATAAGTCTTCCACATCCAAGAGTTGATAGTGATTTTTTCCATTGCCAAGCATTGGAAAACCATGTCCTGTCATCGCCCAATCATAAAAAAGCGCGAAAACACCCAATCGTTCAGGCCCGATAAATGATTTAGGCCGCAAAATCGGAATGCACATTCCTTTTTTGCGATATTCCACACACGCCTCTTCCGCGGCTATTTTGGCCTGACCGTAAGGCCCAACGCCATCAAGTTTGTCTGTCTCCACCAACGGGTGATGATCCGGAATGCCATACACGGCAGTTGAGGAAATATGAATAAATCTTTCCACTTTAAAATCCAAGGCCGAAGCCAAAAGCAATTTTGTGCCCAGCACATCAGTTGAGAAAATTTCTTCTGGTGTGTATAAAGGCAAGGCCGCGGCTGCATGCACCACAATATCAATGCCAGCCATGCACTTATCAACAGTGATTTTATCGCGAATATCGCCCTTGACTACGATCACTTGATTTTTTTCAGGATAATCAAAATCAGCAATGTCCAAAGATGTAATTTTGTGCCCTTTGGCCAGTAAATATCTGATTAAATTGATTCCCAGAAATCCGGCCCCGCCGGTAACGAGAAAATTCATAAAATTTCATGATTTTCAGTTGGCGGATTGATTTCACACTTTCCAATAGTCATAATTACTTTTTTAAAATTTTCTGTCCCTGCGATGTATCTTCAACAGAATATCCAATTTTTTCAATTTCTTTTCTCAATTCATCTGATTTTTCCCAATCCTTTTCTTGCCGCGCCTTTACTCGTTCATCCAATAATTTTTTAATCGCCGTTGAAATTTTTTCTTTTTTCCCAATATATTTTTTAAAATCCAATCCCAGAATTTTATCAAATTTCAATAAACTTTGCGCTTTGGCGGCAGAAGGTAAGGGCGATTTTATCATTTCCCACATAATAGCTAATGTGCGCGGTGTATCCAAATCATTATTAATCGCGTTAAAAAATTTTTCTTCAAATTCCGCGCAGCCAACTTTCGGCTTGTCCCAATCACGAATTTGTAAATAAATACTTTCCAAGGCATTTTGCGCCGCTTGCAATGACTCCCAAGTAAAATTCAGTTTGGAGCGATAGTGTGCAGTTAGCAAAAGATAGCGAAACGCCAATGGATTAAATTTTTTGGCTTCCAAATCATGCAAAGTAAAAAAATTATTCAACGATTTGGCCATTTTTTGGCCTTCCACCAGCAAATGTTCGCCGTGCAACCAGTATTTGACAAATGGTTTGCCGGTCGCGGTCTCGGATTGAGCAATTTCATTTTCATGATGAGGAAAAATTAAATCCACTCCGCCGGCGTGAATGTCAAGCGGCTGACCCAATTCCGTTGCGCTGATAGCCGAGCATTCCAAATGCCAGCCAGGCCTGCCCTTACCCAATGGAGTATTCCAAAATACTTTGCCATCTTTTGGTGTCCATTTTTTCCACAAAACAAAATCAGCCGGATTTTCTTTTTCATAATCATCCACATTTACGCGCGCTCCGGATTTTAATTCTTGATTTTTTAATCGCGCCAAACGGCCGTAGTTTGGAAATTTGGCAAGACAAAAATAAATTGAATCGTCTTTTTCATACGCAATGCCTTTTTTAAGCAATTTTTGTACCAACGCGACCATTTGTTTAATGTATTTTGTGGCCAGCGCAAATTTAGTTGGAGGCAAAATGTTTAATTTTTGGATGTCTTTTTTAAAAGCACGCGTGTAAATATCAGTGAATTTTGATAATGTTTGATTGGCCTCTCGGCTCGCCTTGATTGTTTTGTCATCAACATCAGTCAAATTCATTATATGTTTGACGCGAAAACCATCAGTCAACAGCGCGCGTTTCAAAATATCTTCAAATATAAAAGAGCGGAGATTGCCAATATGCGCGTAATTATACACAGTCGGGCCGCAGGTATAAAGACCAACCGCGTTTTTTTTCAACGGCTGAAATTCTTCTACTTGACGAGTTAGGGTATTATATAATTTTAACATATGGTATAATATCTATGCCTGTATTTTAATATACTTGAACTAAAAAGTAAACTATAGAGCGGCGCGTCGCAAATAATTATCTATGTGGCCATTTTCAAAACCTAAAAATTTTTTAGCCGTGGACATCGGCACGCACGGCATTAAACTGGTGGAATTGCAAAAACGCGGCAAACGCGCGCATCTTTTCACTTACGCTTATACTGATAAAGAATTATCGCAAGATCAAGCGGATGGTCATTTTTTAAACGCGGAGGCAGTAATTGATTTATTAAAAAAGATGGTGCAGAAATCCAAAGCTGTTAGCAGGCAGGCGGTTGCAAGTTTACCGGCCTCGGCTGTTTTTAGTTCTATTGTTAATATTCCTTTAATATCCAAAAAAGAAGAAAAGGATGCCTTTATAAAAAGAGAGGCGGAAAAACTCGTGACAATTCCTCTGACCGAGACGGTTTTGGACTGGAAAATAGTCGCGTGGAATAATGGCAAGGAAAAAAATGAAATGGCACTGCTTACTGCCGCGCCCAAAAAATTAATCGCTTCGTATTCGGAAATTTTCAAATTAGCCGGATTGAATTTGTTAAGTTTGGACACTGAAGCTAACGCCCTCATCAGCGCGTTAATCGGCAAAGACCCGGCGCCAACGCTTTTGATTGATATGGGCGCGACACAAACCGATTTCTTTTTGGTGGAAAAGGGGATTCCGCTATTTTTCCACAGCATTCAGATGGGCGGTCGTGGATTTACTGACATTATTAAAAATACTTTGGGTGTTTCATCTGAAGAAGCCGAACAAATCAAACGCGATCTGCCAAACCATGGTTTAGGTGGTAAGACATTATCCGGTTTTCCAGCTATTTTTGAGCCGGTGCTGTCGTCTTTGGTGGAAACTATAAAATATAGTTTTGAAATTTACAGTAAGCAAAAAGAAAATTCAACTGCCAGGCCGGAAAAAATTATCTTAACCGGTGGCTCGGCTTTGATTCCATTTTTAGATACGCGATTGGCAGAACTTCTTAATTTGAAAGTGTATATTGGCGATCCCTGGGCGCGTATTATTTATGATCAATCGCTCAAACCGACACTGGATCAAATCGGCCCACGATTTAGCATTCCAATAGGTCTGGCCTTGAAAAAAATTGAAGAATAATTTAAAGATGTGGTATAATATTTGAACTATGGCAAAAGAGGGAAAAACAAAAATTTTAATTGTTGAGGATGATGAATTTTTGGCCAACATTTATCAAACCAAATTTGAGATTGAGGGCTTTAAAGTTTTTGTTGCGGGAGACGGCGAACAGGGTTTGAAAATGGCCGGAACCAAAGAGCCTGAAATTATACTTTTAGATGTTCTTTTGCCTAAATTAGATGGTTTTGCTGTTTTGGAACAGTTAAAAAAGGACTCGGCCACAAAAGACATTCCTGTGATTTTACTTACTAATTTGGGGCAAAAAGAAGACGTTCAAAAAGGTTTAAAAATGGGGGCGGTTGACTATTTGATTAAAGCCCATTTCAAACCGTCCGAAACTGTGGATAAAGTTAAAAAGGTCTTATCGTGCGCGCCGTGCGTAAAATAACTTATCCACACCTTTAATATGACAATCCAATACAGGATTTCGATTTGGAAAGGGGGTGAATTGACATGAAGAAAGGTTTTACTTTAATTGAGTTGTTGGTGGTAATCGCTATTATCGCTTTATTGTCAACTTTGGCAGTGGTGGCTTTGGGTAGCGCTCGTGAAAAAGCCAGAGATGCCAAACGCTTGTCTGATGTTAAACAGATGCAAACAGCGTTAGAGCTTTACTACACTGACAAAAGTGATTATCCAGCCGGCAGCGCTTTAGTGTTAGGCGGCAGTTCAGCAGGATGTTTGGGTGGTGATGGTTTTGCAGCATCTGGTTGCACAGCCACTGAATATATGGGTCAAGTTCCAGCCAACCCAACACCAAACGGAGCTGACTATGTATATACAAAAGGAACAGCTACATACAGCATTACTTTCTCCTTGGAAGGTACCAGTGGAGGTTTGACTTCCGGAGCGCACACAGCTTCACCATCAGGAATGAAGTAATTTTTCTTTCCAAATTTGGAAAAACAAAAATCCTCCTTTCAAAAGGGGGATTTTTGGTGTATAATGCAAGCATTATGATCATTATTATTTTTCTACTCGGACTTTGCATCGGCAGTTTTTTAAATGTTTTGATTTGCCGTTTGCCTTGCGGGCAGTCGGCCGATGGGCGATCCAAATGTCCGCGATGCCGTAAAACACTTAGTTGGCACGAGTTGGTTCCTTTGGCCAGTTTTTTAATTCAAAAAGGCCGGTGCCGCGGATGCGCTAAAAAAATTTCTTGGCAATATCCGGCGCTGGAACTCGTGACAGCGGCATTCTTTGTATTTGTCTACACTCCTGAAAATTTTGTTTTAAACGCGTTGTTGTTTGTTTCCGTCAGCACAATGATTGTTGTCTTTATGATTGATCTTCAATATGGATTGATTTTGGACGCGGTGATTTGGCCATCGGCTATTTTAGTGGGAATTTTACAAGTACTTACTGGCGCTTCTATTTTTAATTTATTATCAGCCGTGCTCGTTGCCGGCGGATTTTTCGCTTTGCAATGGGTTTTTTCAAAAGGTCGCTGGATTGGTGATGGAGATATTGGTCTTGGAATTTTAATGGGCTTGATTTTGGGCTGGCCAAACATTTTATCCGCTTTATTTTTTGCCTATGTTGGTGGCGCGTTTATTAGCTTGTTTTTACTCGCTTTGCGCAAAAAAACACTCAAAAGCGCCGTGCCTTTTGGCGTTTTTCTCGCTCCAGCCACTCTCGTGGCACTATTATGGGGTAGCGAGTTGATTAAATGGTATTTAAGTACAATATGACCCATTCCGAAGCCGCGGAGCGCGTTGTCAAACTTAAAAAAGAAATTGAGCGGCATCGCTATCTTTATCATGTTTTGGATAAACAAGAAATTTCCGACGCTGCTTTGGATTCTTTAAAGCACGAACTTTTGAAATTGGAAATAGAATTTCCTGATTTAACCACATCTGATTCTCCAACTCAACGAGTGGGCGGCGAACCATTAGCTGAATTTCTCAAAGTGAAACATTCTTCACCAATGCTTTCAATTGAAGATGTTTTTGGTTTTGAGGAAATAGAGGACTGGCTCACGCGCGTTCAAAAATTGATCCCTTCTGCCAAATTTGATTTTTACGCGGAAATTAAAATGGATGGGTTGGCGGTGTCGTTGATTTATAAAAAAGGAGTATTGGATGCCGGCTCTACGCGCGGAGATGGAAATATTGGTGAAAATGTCACGCAAAATTTAAAAACAATTGAAGCGGTTCCTTTGAAAATTCACGAACCGAGTGAAAAAGAAATCACTGATTTTTTGCATTGGCGCAAACAGAGCAGTCAAGAATTTCATGAAAATAAATTGCGAGATTTTTTGAAAAATCCAGCGGAGTTGGAAGCGCGAGGCGAGTGTTTTATGCCTAAAAAGGCCTTTGAAATGATAAATAAAGAACAGGGGGAAAAAGGCGAGCCGCTTTTTGCCAATCCAAGAAATGCCGGAGCCGGAGCTATCAGGCAACTTGATTCAACAGTCACTGCCAGCCGCCATTTAGATTTTTACGCTTACGCTTTAATGACTGATTTGGGTCAGACCACGCATGAGCAAGCGCATAAATTATTAAAATTATTCGGTTTTAAAACCAATCCGTACAATAAACATTGCGTTGATTTGGGCGAAATTGAAAAATTTCATAAATTCATAATGAAAGAACGCGCCAAATTGCCATATTGGACTGATGGCGTGGTGGTGGTGATAAATGATAATAGAAATTTTGATAAATTGGGCGTGGCCGGCAAAGCGCCTCGCGGAATGATCGCGTATAAATTTCCGGCCGAGCAAGCTACCACAGTGGTTGAAAAAGTGGAGTGGCAGGTTGGCCGCACAGGGGCTTTGACTCCAGTTGCCACAATGAAGCCGGCATTGATTGGCGGCACAACTGTCACTCACGCAACACTGCATAATTTGGATGAAATTGAACGATTGGGGCTTAAAATTGGCGATACTGTAATTGTAGCCAAGGCCGGAGATATTATTCCAAAAGTATTGGAGGTTTTGCCACGGTTGCGAACAGGCAAGGAAAAAATAATTCACCCGCCAAACAAGTGTCCGATTTGCAATGCGGATGTGAAAAAAGAAAAATCCGCAACAGGGGAGTCGGTCGCGCTTTTTTGCTCCAATAAAAATTGCTTCGCGCAAGAAAAAGAAAAAATGATTCATTTTGTTTCGCGCAAGGCCTTTGATATTGATGGTTTGGGCGAAAAAATCGTGGAACAATTGCTCAATGTTGGATTGATTGCCACTCCAGCGGATATTTTTACATTAAAACAGGGGGATTTAAAACCGCTGGAAAGATTCGCGGAAAAATCCGCGGAAAATCTAATCGCTGCGATTGAAAAATCCAAAAATATAATTTTATCAAAATTTTTATACGCTTTCGGGATTATTCATGTTGGCGAACAAACCGCAATCGATTTAGCCAATCATTTTGGCTCTTTGGAGAAAATAAAAGACGCGGAGTTGGAAAAAATCAACGGCATTCCCAATATCGGCGAGGTGGTTGCGAAAAGTGTCTGGGATTGGTTTCACAGCGCAAAAAATTTAAAATTAATTGATGAATTGATAAAAAATAGGGTGAAAATTAAAAATCCGGCGAAGATCAGCGGCGCTGGAAAATTAAAAGGACTTTCATTTGTATTCACCGGCGAGCTGGATTCAATGAGCCGCGAGACAGCTAAAGAAAAAGTGCGCGCTTTGGGCGGTGAAACACCGGCGTCCGTGTCCAAAAACACCTCTTTTGTGGTGGCTGGCGCGTCACCCGGGTCAAAATATGATAAGGCGAAAAAGATTGGGGTAAAAGTAGTAGATGAGAATGAATTTTTGGAAATAATCAAATAAGATGGTAAGATAAGTTCGCTTATGTCCATAACAATAGAACAAATTGACCACTTGGCGCATTTGGCGCGGCTGGAATTGACATCAGTGGAAAAAAAGAAGTATCAAAAAGATATTTCCGCGATTTTGGAATATGTGAAAAAAATTCAAGAAATTCATGAAAAAACGCCCAAAATCATTATGCCGACCGGAGCCGATAGCGTTGTACGCGCGGATATCGTCGCGAATTGTCCAGATGACGAACGCGAAGCAATTATCAATGCCTTTCCTGAAAAAGAGAGGAATTTGAATAAAGTAAAAGCAGTGTTTGAGTAATATGCCACAATCAATTACCTCAATTCATAATTCATTAATTAAAAAACAACTCTCTTGCCAAGAGCTCATTAAGTCATATCTGGATAAAATCAAAAAGAATGATGGCAAAATCCACGCTTTTTTGGAGGTTTTTGGTGATGAAGCAAAAGCCAAAGCGAAAGAAATTGACGCCAAGATTGCCAAAAAAGAAAAAATCGGTCTTTTGGAAGGCGTCCCGATAGCTCTGAAAGATAACTTATTGTACAAAAATTATATTGCCTCGTCCGGTTCTAAAATTTTGGAAAAA
>DOQH01000011.1 GCA_003514455.1 Candidatus Magasanikiibacteriota bacterium | reverse complement strand
GAAATTCATGAAAAAACGCCCAAAATCATTATGCCGACCGGAGCCGATAGCGTTGTACGCGCGGATATCGTCGCGAATTGTCCAGATGACGAACGCGAAGCAATTATCAATGCCTTTCCTGAAAAAGAGAGGAATTTGAATAAAGTAAAAGCAGTGTTTGAGTAATATGCCACAATCAATTACCTCAATTCATAATTCATTAATTAAAAAACAACTTTCTTGCCAAGAGCTCGTTAAGTCATATCTGGATAAAATCAAAAAGAATGATGGCAAAATCCACGCTTTTTTGGAGGTTTTTGGTGATGAAGCAAAAGCCAAAGCGAAAGAAATTGACGCCAAGATTGCCAAAAAAGAAAAAATCGGTCTTTTGGAAGGCGTCCCGATAGCTCTGAAAGATAACTTATTGTACAAAAATTATATTGCCTCGTCCGGTTCTAAAATTTTGGAAAAATATGTGGCGCCATATAGCGCCACAGTGGTAAAAAAATTGGAAGATGCCGAAGCGATTTTTATAGGCCGCGCAAATATGGATGAATTTGCAATGGGTTCGTCAACGGAAAATAGCGCGTATGGCCCGACTAAAAATCCGCATGATTTATCACGGGTGCCCGGTGGCTCATCAGGCGGTTCGGCCGCAGCTGTGGCGGCCGAGATGTGCGTAGCGGCCTTGGGTTCGGACACAGGCGGCTCAATTCGCCAACCGGCTGCTTTTTGCGGCATCGTAGGCCTCAAACCCACCTATGGAGCTATTTCACGTTATGGGCTCATCGCTATGTCGTCATCATTGGATCAAATCGGACCATTGGCCAAAACAGTTGAAGATGTAGAAATTATTTTTAACGCGATAAAAGGGCCGGATGTTAAAGACGCCACATCTTTGGAAACAAAATCTGAAAAAGCGACAAAAAAAATTAAAATCGGCATTCCAAAAGATTATTTTGTTTCCGGCCTTGACCCGCAAATTAAAAAAAATATCTTGGCAACGGTTGAAAAAATAAAAAAAGACGGCGCGGAAATTAAAGAAATCAGTTTGCCGCACACAGATTATGCTTTGGCCGCGTATTATTTAATAATGCCGGCGGAGGTTTCTTCAAATTTAGCACGATTTGACGGAGTGAAATATGGCCTGTCCAGCCGTGACAAAGCAAAGAATTTATTGGAAATGTATAATAAAACGCGCGCAAATGGTTTTGGAGCTGAAGCCAAACGACGCATAATTCTAGGGACTTTTGCACTTTCCAGCGGTTATTATGACGCCTATTACAAAAAAGCGCGGCAAGTACAGGAAATTATCAAACAAGATTTTGTTAAAGCATTTAAAGATGTTGATTTTTTAATCACTCCAACCACGCCAACCACCGCTTTCAAACTTGGGGAAATGACAAATGACCCTTTGACAATGTATTTGTCCGATATTTTCACTGTTTCAGTGAATTTGGCAGGATTGCCGGCAATTTCCATTCCAAATGGAATGATTGATAAATTACCTGTTGGATTGCAAATTATCGGCCGCCCGTTTGAAGAAAAAAATTTATTTGAATTAGGAAAAATTATTGAAAAGTATGCAAAATAATCACAACCACAGCAATCTTTTTTTCAAACAAAAATCCAAGACATTTGTAAAATTTCACGCGCCGGTAAATTACCGCGATACTTGGCAGATTTTTCGCATTATGTCGGAATTTGTCACCGGGTATCAGTTGCTTGGTGAATTGAAAAAAACTGTCACTATTTTTGGTTCAGCGCGCGTTGCCGAGGATTCATTTACTTACACAGAAGCGTATAAATGCGGCCAATTGCTTGGACAAGCCGGATTTGATGTAATCACAGGTGGAGGCCCTGGAGCAATGGAGGCGGCCAATCGCGGAGCTAAAGAGTCGGGCGTGAGTTCGGTCGGGCTATCAATTCAATTGCCCGAAGAGCAAATTACCAATCCTTATCTTACTAAAAATGCCGGATTTAATTACTTTTTTATTCGCAAAGTCATGTTGGTTTCACCTGCCGAGGCCGCGATAATTTTCCCGGGCGGATATGGCACTTTGGATGAAATTTTTGAACTGCTGGATTTGATTGAAATCAATAAAATCAAAAAAATTCCGGTGATTGCGGTTGGGCGGGAATTTTGGACGCCTTTAATGGGATTTTTAAAAGAATGTTCGCTGAAAATGGCCGGCGCGGTAAAAGACATTGATTTGTCGCTTTTACAAATTGTAGACACGGCCGAAGAAGCGGTTGAAATTATTAAAAAATCAAAAGTTCGTAAAATGCTTTGCAATCCGGCCGAGGAATCGTGCGGTCAGGCAATGAATTGGCGAATTTTCAGAATAATGGCCGAGGTGGTGGAAGGTTTTGAATTTTTAACGCGCGAAGTGAGGAATGATGTTACGATTTTGGGGACCAAGAGTGTGATGCCTGACAACGTATTTTATCAAGGAGCTGAAAAAACTGCCAATCTGCTTGGTAAAAAGGGCTTTATGGTTATTACAGGCGGGGGATTGGGTATAATGGAGGCTGCAAATAAGGGCGCTATGGCCGCTGGCGCGCCATCAATCGGCTTTAGCATGCGTTTTGAAGAAGGCGGACACGCGATTAAAAACGCCTTTTTAACGCAATCATTGAGTTTTAATTTTCCTTTTATTAGAAAATTGATTTTAACCGTGCCATCCAAGGCCTTTGTATTTTTTCCCGGAGGATTCGGTACTTTGCATCAATTGTTTGAGGTAATGACCTTGATGAAAACGAAAAAAATGCAAGAAATGACTGTGTTGCTGTATGGCAAAAAATTCTGGACTCCACTGGATAAATTCATTAAAGAGATATTATTGGAAAAATATCACACCATCGCGCCGGAATACGCGAATTTGTATAAAATTATTGACACTCCGGAAGAAGCGGAGAAATTAATTGCCAAAAAATAGTTTATGTTGCCATATTTTCATCTATCTTCATTGGCATTGGGTCCTTTGAAAATTCAGGTCTGGGGATTATTTGTGGCCGCTGGTTTTTTAATCGGGTTGCTGATCGCCCGCACTAGAGCGAAGCAAGCGGGTGTAAAAGTTGAAACGGTGGAAAATCTGATTTTGTGGATTGTGATTTTTTCTCTATTTTTTTCCCGCGTATTTTATGTTTTGTTTGGCGGAGAATTTGGTGTGTTTTTGCAAAAACCGTGGTTGATTTTAGCAATTTGGCAAGGCGGAATGATGTCCACTGGCGGATTTTTCGGCGTTATCGTGGTTTTGATTTACAAGAAATACAGCTTTCTTTGTCATTCTGATCCGCCGTCCGCTAATCGGCTGAGCGGAGAAGAATCTCTTTGGCCATATTTAGATATTTTAGCTTATGCATTTCCATTCGGTTGGCTTATTGGTCGTATCGGCTGTTTTTTTACCCATCTTCATCCCGGCCGATTGACAAATTCAAATTTAGGTGTTAATTTTATAGAAGGAGCGCGGTTGGATATGGCGATTTTGGAGGTGTTGGCCTTACTGCCTTTGGCAATTTTGTTCATTATTTTTTCAAAAAAACAGCACGCGGCCGGTTTTTACACAGTTTGGCTTTTGCTGTGGTACGGAGTCAGCAGATTTTTTCTGGATT
Source organism: Candidatus Magasanikiibacteriota bacterium (assembly GCA_003514455.1). Lineage (GTDB taxonomy): Bacteria > Patescibacteriota > Patescibacteriia > Magasanikbacterales > UBA10003 > UBA10003. The sequence goes on along the minus strand of DOQH01000011.1, from coordinate 301 downwards.
TTTTCCGCGCCACCGACCTGCCGCTGTCTGACGCAAGATATTTTAATTTAACAGTCGCGCAGTGGGGGGGTATATTATTAATTTTAATTGGATTGGCAATGTCATTGCGAGCAAAGCGAAGCAATCTCGTAATCTCAAAGTAGTGCAACAAAAAAATGGAAGGGTCGCATAGTGGTCGATTGCGCATGCTTGGAAAGCATGTAACGATGCAAGTCGTTCGGGGGTTCGAATCCCCCCCCTTCCGCCAAGTTTTACATTCAGCGAAATTGAAAGAAGTTGCCTCGGCGCAAAGCGCCTCGGC
>DOQH01000035.1:2127-6304 GCA_003514455.1 Candidatus Magasanikiibacteriota bacterium | reverse complement strand
AGGATAGTTTTTGATAAATTCCTCAGGCGGTTTCTTTTTGTCTTCTTTCCATTTAAATTCAAAAGCAAATAATTTGCCTTCCCGCTCTTCCAACCAGTCAATTTCTTTTTGATCCCAAGTCCGCCAAAAATAATTATTGGCAAAAATATTTTTATAACTCTGTGTTTTTAGCCGTTCGCTGACCAAAAAATTTTCCCACAATTTGCCGATATCATCGCGCAATTCCAAATCATTAAAATTAGAAATTATGGCATTGCGCACGCCATTGTCATAAAAATAATATTTGCTTTTTTTAGTGATTTCCTTTCTCAAATTTCGCGAAAAACCGCGCAAATTAAAAATGACAAACGCTTTTTCCAAGATATCCAAATAACGCATTACGGTCTTGGCGTTAATTCCCAGTTGCCCACCAAGTTCGGCAAATGAAACTTCATTGCCTATTTGAAATGCCACCAAACGCAACAGGTCAAGCAAAACTTTTGAACCTTTAACACGCTCCAGCTCCAATACATCTTTAAGCAAGTAGGAATTGGTAATTTCTTCCAAAATCATGATTTTATCATTTTTAGATTTGGCCGTTACTACCGCGGGATAGGAACCCAACACCAGCCATTCCGGCAATTTTTCTTTCAGCTCGTGTGTATTATAAATATCGGCCAATTCAGATTGAGCAAGCGGGAATAAAATGACAGTGCGTTTGCGGCCGGTCAATGGCTCGCCCACCTGGCCGGCTAATTCAAAAGAAGATGAGCCGGTGGCAATAATGCGAATATTGGGCACTTGGTCAACTAAAATTTTCAACCCCATACCTACATTTGGTATTTTTTGCGCTTCGTCCAAAGCCAGTAGTTCATAATTACCAACATAATCCAGAATTTGTTTAAAATCCTGTGAGCTTAAAACTTGTTGTGTCCTGATATTATCCCCTGAATCCAGTTTGTATTTAAGAGGTGTTTTAGATAAAAACTCCTTTAATAGAGTGGTTTTACCTGCTTGACGCGGACCAAAAATTATTAGTGCCTCATTTGGCTTTAAATATTTATCTAAATCTTGATAAAATCTGGGAATAAGCATATTTTGGAAAGGTTAATAAATACCCATTATTATCTAATTTCGGGTACTCTGGCTACTTGTATTATATCAAATTGACGGAAGTTTGTCAAGCTGATGTATTTTAATCTGTGGATAAGTGCCTATTGCCAAAAGCGGTCGGGGGGGGTAAAATTAAAAGGTCTACTAGATTAGATGGCTTGAATAACATTTATTAAAATTGTAATCATTTTTTCGAAGTTGGCCTACGGTTCACCATGGCCATATAAGAAAAAAGAAAAATTATGGAAGGAAAAATTGATGTAGTAGGTGTAGCAGAACAAAAAGCTGGAATTACGGTTGGACAACATATTACTGAAGCTTTACGTCTTATAGGTGACCCCAACCGAGAAGTTGGTGAAAAAATCATAGATTATGACGACAGAATATTTAAAGAGGTGGTAGAAACATTCAATGGAGCGCAGGAAGTACTTGACAGTCTTGGAAAAATGTATGCAGAAGAATGGGAGGCGGTGGGTGTTTTGAGTTCTTATGTAGATAAAAATGGCAAAGAGACTGGCCACAAACAAGGATACATTGAGCACCTCGCGAAAACAAATATCCTTGCGGAAGCATATTCGGCAGCTCAAGCAAAATACCTCCTAGCTTATAAAGAAATTTTCGAAACAGGTATTGTAACCGGTAGGAACAAAGTAGATCAAATTGCAAATTCCACCAAAGTTTCTATAAGATTTGGCAGATCGCAGAGTTTATATTATTTTATAACAGAAAGAGAAGCTGAAAAAAAGAAAAGATTAAAAAATAAATAAATGCCTTTATTTTAAGCTACCCATTGCCTCTTTGGTTGACGAAGCAACAATAATGCCTCCGAAATCGGAGGCGTTTTTGTTTTGTCTTTGATTTGCTCGTAAGCCGAATTTTGTTTCAAAATGATCATCTATCTGGGCCTTGGCTCGCGCCAGGGCTCGAGCTCTCGTATTTGAGATTGCGCCAGGTAGGGTTTTCCACAATGTTTAGTTGCCCAAACATGAGAAGCGTAGCAAACGTAATTCTGACCTTTAGAGTCATTATTGCGATACACCGCCTCACTTTTCACCTTTGGCCCCTTGCGGGGTTAGTATTGTCTCTGTGGCACTGTCCGTCAGGCAGGTTTACTTTATATCCTGCCAGCTTGCCCACCCGTTAGGTGGTACCTACTTCCTCTGTTTTATCAGAGGGGCGTTCGGACTTTCCTCCCTGATTTAACTCAGGGCGATCATTCGACAAATCAAAGACATAAATTATTATAGCACAAAATTTGTCAGTTTGTCAATACCCTGTCCTGGTTCATATGATATCCTTTGGCTTACTTTAATAATTATCAAAAAGGTCGAATTCCAACCAAAGATTTTATTCCTTTACAGACCTGACTGCCTGGCGGATATGTGTGTGAACCTGGACATACAGCCGAGCTGGTATAGATGTTTGGTAATAATAAAAAAAGAGCCCTACACTGGATTCGCACGAAGCGTTTCCGGTGTAGGGCCAAGATGTTAGGACGGGTTCCCTCCATTATCTACGATTTGGATGAAGGGGCAGACGCGTTCTTTGGTTGCCTTACCGAACGCGTGGATGAGCTGCCAGGTGTCGCGGATGACATTAGTCACCGCGTTCCAGAATTTCTTCCACTGTGCGTACCATTCATCCATGGTTCGCTCGAGCCAGTTGAAGAATCGTTTCCCGCGTTCTGTCTCTCCAATCTTAATGAAGACGAGATAGGCGAAGATCGCGAGAACGAAATCCACCAGCCGCCCGAAGTACATGAAGAAAAGGATGAGTGCGGCGATCCCTGCCAAGCCGATCGCTAAGTAGGATGAGGTGGTTTTGATGGAGCCGATGATTCTAGCGGAGTCCTCGGCTTCTCCCTTTTTACGCTGAGCCTCATGCCACAGCTTATATTTCTGATCGCGTTTTTGCTGGTGTGCCTTTTCTTCCTGACTGGCACGCGCCGAGGCGATCTGCTCCTTGCGTTCTATGTCGTGCTCTATTATGGTTTTTGTCCAATCCCTACGCTGTTCTTCTGCGCGTCGTTTGGACCAACGCCGCTCGTATTCCTCATATTCCCGCGTAGTTATGGCTTCGTAGTGCTGTTGCACTTTTTTCTGTGCAGCCCACTGGCCAAGATTGCCTGGTGCTTCGACCACCCAAATCGCAGCTTGACCCACGCCATGAGCCATGCCGCTGGCCACGTAAGATGCCCAGTCCCAGATTGCGCTGCGGCAGATTATGCCGCTAGACACGATCACGCAGATTGTCGCCGTGAGTGCCAGAACTTTGGCCGGTCGCGCTACGCGTCCTAGAATTTTGGTCATAGTTTGGCCGAACCAGACCATCGGGCGTACACACATAGCGTAGAGCGCCACCGCGAAAACTACACTCCAGAAGTATGGACAGATGGACATCCGTCCGCTCTCGAGACGCTCGCGGAGCTCGGCCGCGCGCTGTGCGTGGTACTCGGTGGACTTCTGCGTGAACCACGCTCTCCTGAGGTCGTAGAATTTCCGGCAGTCCTGGTGATACGCCGTCTGAAGCGTTTCCAGCTCAGCCCAGGTCGTTGTATCAGGCACTTCTCCGTAGTTCATAGAGCGCCAAAGCTCCTCGAATTTCTTGATGGATGCGAGGAGACGCTCCACCTCTGCGTCGTCTCTCTTTTGCCTCCACTCTTCGTCCCATGCGCACACTGTGTTCGTGGGAACACCGAGCCACAGGGAACGATCCTCGATATAGGCCCTCTGATACAGCTTAAGGTGCCATGCGTGTCTGCTCAGCTTCATGTTGCCCCCTTTAAATTAAGTTGTGTATCTGACCCACCATGAGTCAAACAAATTACTATAGCATATTTTAGCACAAATGTCAATGCCTTGTGTAGTCGGTGAGTTTGCGGTACAATTAGAGCATGAAAAAATCAGAAATAATCTTAACCACTATTCATTTCCCACTTGATTTTTTAGCCCTGGTTTTAGCTGGCTTGGCGGCGTTTTTTTTGCGTTTTTCATCTTTTTTTACCTCCATTAAGCCGGTACTGTTTGATTTGAAATTTGAAAAATACTTGCCTTTGATGCTGGCCGTAGCCGCGAGTTGGATGGTT
>DOQH01000035.1:0-2016 GCA_003514455.1 Candidatus Magasanikiibacteriota bacterium | reverse complement strand
TCACCGATCCCAAAGCCGACCAGCAAGAAACATTGGCTTTGATTGATTTTTGCGATGAGAACCATTTGACTTTCAAATATTCAGCTGATTTGTTTTCAACATATATGTCCAATATGTCGGTGACAGCCATGGCCGGAATTCCAGTGGTGGAAATGCAAAAAACCCGTTTGCAAATTTGGGGAAGAGTTATCAAACGATTTTTAGACATCATCGGTTCTGTTATTTTAATCATTATCACCAGCCCTTTGACGATTTTATCAGCTCTGATAGTGTCATTGGAAAGTGGCTGGCCAATTATTTATAAAAATGAAAGAGTAGGAGAGGCAGGCAAGAAATTTTTTACTTTGAAATTCAGGTCAATGCGTCAAAAGTATTGCATTGGCCCGCAGTTTGGCAATCAGGAAAAGGCCTTGTCAATGGAAAAAGAATTGATCGCGCAAAAAAGCATTAAAGAAGGGCCGGTGTATAAAATTCAAGATGATCCGCGTGTTACTCAAGTCGGTCGATTCCTACGTCGTTTGAGTTTGGACGAATTGCCGCAATTATTTAATGTTTTGAAAGGCGAAATGTCACTTGTCGGGCCGCGTCCGCATCAGCCGCGCGAAGTGGCTAAATACGCCAAGCACCATCGCCGTGTTTTAAACATCAAACCGGGCATTACCGGCTTGGCGCAGATTTCCGGCCGGAGTGATTTGGAGTTTGAAGAAGAAGTGCGTTTGGATACGCTCTATTTGGAGCATTGGACAGTATTGTTGGATTTGATAATTTTATTGAAGACACCGTTTATTTTGTTTAAAGCGAGGAAGGCGTTATAGTTGTATGAAAGTCGCTCTGGTTCACGATTATCTTTCGCAAGATGGAGGAGCGGAAAGGGTCTTAAAGGCATTGCACGAAATATACCCTTCAGCTCCTATTTTTGTTTTATTCTACGACAAACAAAAAACACCGGCGTATTTTTTGGCGCAAGATTTACATTATACTTTTTTGCAATTTATGCCATTGGGCGTGAGTCATTATCGTTGGTATTTGGCTTTGATGCCCTTTGCCACCGAGCGGCATGATTTGTCCGAATTTGATGTGGTGATTTCTTCCACCAGCGCTTTTGCAAAAGGAGTGATTACATCAGCGCGCGGCTTGCATCTGTGTTATTGCCACACACCTACGCGCTATCTTTGGACAGACACGCATAGCTACATTGAGGATTTGAATTACAACCGGCTGGTAAAAATAATTTTACCGCCGTTGATTTCTCGTTTGCGTTCTTGGGATCAGATGAGCGCCCAACGCGTTGACCATTTTATCGCCAATTCGGAAAATGTGCGGCAACGGATTCAAAAATATTATCGCCGCGAGGCCGAGGTGATTTATCCGCCGGTGGACACGGATCTTTTTAAAGTCGCCGAGTCATTGGATGATCACTATTTGGCTGGCGGCCGTTTGGTGCCATACAAAAGATTTGATTTGGTGGTGAAGGTTTTTAATCGTTTGGGTTGGCCTTTGAAGATTTTTGGCAGCGGGCCTGAAGAAGAAAAATTAAAAATAATGGCTAAAAAGAACATTGAATTTTTAGGGCCGGTGGACGATGTGAAGAAGGCCGAATTGTATTCGCGCGCTTTGGCTTTTATTCATCCGCAAGCAGAGGATTTTGGCATTACGGCAGTGGAATCAATGGCTTCAGGCAGACCGGTGATTGCTTTAGCCAATGGCGGGGCTTTGGAAACGGTAGTTGAGGGCGCAACCGGCCGTTTTTTCAGAGAGCCGTCGTGGGAAGATCTTTTGGATACACTTTTGCGTTTTGATCCTATTGAATTTGATCCAATTAAAATTCGCGAACACGCTTTGCAATTCAGCGCTGATAATTTTAAGAAAAAAATTATTGAGCAAGTGGCCGGGCGTTATGAAGATTTTCAAAAGGGGTGGAGAGAAATGCCATTGAATTTGTATGCGAATAGGTATTGACGCGCGATTTTACGCCGAAGCCGGCGGGATTGGCCGCTACACGCGGGAGTTGATTAA
>DOQH01000019.1 GCA_003514455.1 Candidatus Magasanikiibacteriota bacterium | reverse complement strand
CGGACCAAACGGCATTGGCAAAAGTACTTTGTTGCGTTCTTTGGTAAATGGCTCGAGTGAAGACACAGTAATTTTGCCAGACACTCGCGTGGGTTATTACAGTCAAGATTTTGCAACTTTGGACTACGGACAAACTGTTTTTGATTCTTTGAAAAGCGTCTTGGTTGATGGCACAGATATTCAAGAAATGCGTTCTGTCGCCGCAGGGCTTTTGATTACAGGCGAATTAATGGGCTTGCCGATTTCCAGTTTGTCAGAAGGTCAAAAGGGATTACTCTCTTTCGCGCGATTGGTCTTGATGAAACCGGGTCTTTTGGTTTTAGACGAGCCGACCAATCATATTAATTTTCGCCATATTCCGGTGATTGCTCAAGCTATTAATAATTACGACGGTACTATAATTCTAATCAGTCATATGCCCGATTTTGTAAAAGCGATTAAAGTTAATGAAAGATTGGATCTCGGAGCTTTGTAAAAATTTCCAAAACAAAATACCCCGCGCCATTAAAGCGCGGGGTATTTTTGTATCTTTTTGAAAAAGATTATGCGCGGGTCACATTGATCGCGCGAGGTCCTTTTTCAGACTGCTCTTCATCAAAGTTCACGGCATCACCGGATTTCAATTCAGAGAATTGAATTCCGACAAGACCGGTTTCATGAAAGAAGAGATCCTTTACTCCACCGTCAGGTGTAATAAAGCCAAAATGCTTTTCAGCAATTATTGTTTTAATAGTACCTTTCATATTGGTAATAAAAATAAAATTTCTATCCTGTTTAAGAAAACCGACCAATTTTCTAAGGATGTTGATATTATATCATAAATGCAAGGAATTGTCAACAGCAAGCTCATTTCCTTGACAAAAACGCCATTTTGTGCTATACTGATATATTCCGGCTGTATTAAGCAGCCAACGACTCGGATCTCTTGTGTCATTATGTGACCCAGTAGAAACTCGGGTCACATAATTTATGACACACACAAACCAAATTGTGCCTAGTTTTAACACACTTGGCATTGCTCCGGAAATGCTTGAGGTATTAAGTCGCATGCGTTTCACAACTCCAACGCCCATTCAGCACCAGTGTATTCCAGCTGCTTTAGATGGTAAAGACATTGTTGGTATTGCTCAAACAGGCACTGGCAAGACCTTGGCTTTTGGCATACCTATGATTCAATTGCTTGGCCAGAATAAAGGCCAAGGATTGATTTTATTGCCCACTCGCGAATTGGCTTTGCAGGTGAATGATGTGCTACAGACACTTGGCCGTAAATTCGGTTTGCGCACTGCTGTTGTAATTGGAGGAGCGTCTTCTTTTCAACAAATTCAGGCCATTCGCCGACGGCCGCATATCATCGTGTCCACTCCCGGCCGTTTGATTGACCATTTGCAAAACAAAAATATCACTTTGGAAAAAGTGAATATGATTGTAATGGATGAGGCGGACAGAATGTTTGACATTGGTTTTCTTCCGCAGATCAAACAGATTTTGAGCGCCGCTCCAAAAGAGCGCCAGACCTTGATGTTTTCAGCTACAATGCCCAAAGCCATTGCAGAAGTTGCCGCACGATTTATGAAAATGCCATGGCGTATTGAAGTTGCTCCGGCAGGCACTCCGGCTGCTCAGGTGGAGCAAGAAATTTTTATCGCGCCCAAAGATGTGCGCGTTCAACTTTTAGATAAATTATTAACCGACACTCATGGCACTGTTTTGATTTTTTCTCGCACCAAACACGGCGCAAAAAGAATTGCCGGACAGGTAAGAGACATGGGGCATTCGGCAATTGAAATACATTCCAATCGTTCGCTTGCCCAAAGACAGGCGGCCATGGCCGGATTCAAGGCCGGCAAGTATCGCGTGCTTGTGGCCACTGACATTGCCGCTCGAGGAATTGATGTGGAAGATATTGCCTTGGTTGTTAATTATGATTTGCCTGATAATCCGGAAGATTATGTTCATCGCATTGGCCGCACAGGTCGCGCCGGAAGCACCGGCAAGGCGGTTTCTTTTGCCGGTCCGGATCAAAGGATGGATGTTAAACAAATTGAACGACTTATTAAAAAAACCATTCCGGTTTCCGAATTGCCAATTTTGCCGGCTCGTCGCGCTGTTAGACCTGGCACCAAGGTGATTGAAGTTGACGCACCATATCGTGGCGGCGGTCGGCCGTTTCATGGACAAAATAGAAATTTTAGACGCCGTCGGTAATTTTCTCAATAAGCAATGCAATGGCCGCTTCTTGACTTTTGAAGCGGCTTTTGTTAATATATCGAATAATCGCGGGCTAGGTTGGTCCGCACGAACCACAACTTGAGAAGGAGGAATAGATGAGTAGGGCTTTGGTTCGGGAAGGATTTCACAGAGGAAGCAGCGGCAGGCGGCCGTCGGTCGGCGAAGAGCACGAGTGTTTTCAGCCGTGCGATGACATGAGCGGTCACTGCGCCACAACCGGAGTATCGTGCGAACGCACGATACGCGTCGCGTCGGCAGTACATGTGGTTGCGGCGAAGGACAACAAGCCATGGATCTGCGGGGTTTGTACTGCCCAAAATAATCCCGGAAATATTAGCTGCTTTTCTTGCTGCACTTTCCGCGACACGCAACTCGTCTAGCCAACTCAACAATTTTCACAACGGACGGCGCTGACTGCTAACCCAGTTGCCCGTCTTTTTTTTTTATAGTATAATATAGCTACCATATTATGATATATCTTAGTAAAATTTTGGGGGCAAAAATTAAAGATAGCGCTGATCAGACAATCGGAATTTTGAAAGATGTATTAATCAAGCCAACACCCGGAGAATACTCTCCATTGGAGGCGTTATTGGTAAAATCAAAAAAGAAACAGCATTATTTTTACATTCCATATCATTATGTGGAAAATTTGGCGGCCGATGAAATAACTCTGAAAACTTTAGAAGAAAAAATTATTGATTATACATCTGAATCTGGCGACATTCTTCTTTTGCGCGATGTAATGGATCAGCAGATTGTGGACACGGCCGGCGCTCGCGTGGTTCGTGTAAATGATTTGCAAATTGGAGAAGCAGAGGGTGAAATGTGCGTGTTGGGAATTGACATTAGCACGCGCGGATTGATGCGCCGTTTGGGCCTGACGAAAACAGGCCTTTTTAATTGGTTGCATGTAAATTTGATTGATTGGAAGCAAGCTCAGCCGATTAAGGGTACTTTGAAATTGGAAACATTATCCAGGGACTTGGTAAAATTGCACCCTGCTGATTTAGCCAACATTGTGGAAAAATTAAACATTAAACAAGGACGAGCTTTGGTGGAGGCCATGGATCCGAAAACCGCCGCTAAAATTTTGGAAGAAATTGATCCGCGCGTGCAGAGAATTTTGGTGCAGGCGTTGGGGCCGGAAAAAGCCGCGAAAATTTCCGAAAGAATGTCCATTGATGAGCTGGTGGATTTGATAAAATTATTGCCTTATGACGAGGCCAAAGAAGTTTGCGCGGTTTTTCAAAATGGCCGCAAGAGCAAGCTGGAAAAACTACTGACTTACAAAGATGACACTGCCGGCGGACTTATGACCACGGAATTTATCAGCGCCTTGCCCAGCTGGACAGTTCAGCAGGTGATTGATGAAATTAAACGCACTTCTGAATCATTTCGTTCCATTTTATATATTTACATCGCTGACAGCAAGGGGATTTATAAAGGAGTGGTGTCTTTGCGTCGACTTTTAACAGCTAATCCAACCGACAAAATTGAGCAGGTGATGAAAAAGGCCAAGCGTCTGCCTTGCGCCAAAGTGCACCAGAGGGTTCGCGAGGTTGGAAAATTAATGACCAAATATGATTTAAATTCAGTGGCGGTAGTTGATCATCACCATCGTCTTTTGGGCGTGGTGGCAGTGGATGATGTGATGCGGACATTTTTCCCGCACGCGTAAAATGGTTTGTCGCTAAATATGGGAAAATTAAAACATTGGGGAGCCAGAATTTTATTGATTTTGAGTGTTATCGGCCCGGGCATTATTACCGCGAATGCTGATAATGACGCCGGCGGCATTAGCACTTATTCCATTGTAGGCGCTCATTATGGATATTCTTTGTTGTGGGTGCTTTTTTTAATTACTTTTTCCTTGGGCATTACGCAGGAATTTGGCATGCGACTTGGCATTGTCACGGGTAAAGGACTTGCCGCATTGATTAGGGAAAAATTTGGTGTGAAATTGACTGTTTTTGCAATGTTCACAATGCTCGTTGCTAACTTGGGCACCATAACAGCGGAATTTTCCGGCGTGGCAGCGAGTTTCAGTTTGATTGGCGTGAGCAAATATTTTGCAGTGCCCTTTTTTGCTTTGATAGTTTGGTTTATTTTATACAAGGGCTCGTTTAAAAAAGCTGAAAAGATATTTTTGCTTTTGTCTTCTTTTTACATTGTGTATATTATTGCAGGGTTTATGGTCAAGCCGGATTTTGGAGCGGCCGCAACTGCCTTGGTCACCCCGAGTTTTCATTTTGACATAAAATATTTAATCGCTTTTATCGCTTTGATTGGAACTACGATTACTCCTTGGGGACAATTTTTTGTGCAGTCGTATGTGGTTGACAAGGGCGTGCGCTCCAAACATTTGAATATTTCTCGTTTTGAGGCCTATTTTGGGGCGATAATTACGAATTTAGTTAGTTTTTTCATTATAGTTACAACAGCCAATGTTTTATTTAAGTATGGTTTGACCATTACAAGCGCTGGTGATGCCGCTCTAGCTTTGCGGCCATTGGCCGGGGAGTTTGCCCAGTTTTTATTTGCTTTTGGATTGTTTAGCGCGTCAATGCTAGGCGCTTTGATTTTGCCGGTAGCAACAGCTTACGCCATTTGCGAAGCGTTTGGTTGGGAGTCGGGATTTAATTTGAATTGGTCAAGAGGCAGAATTTTTTACAGTTTGATTATTTTTTCCATTGTCATTCCGTCCGCGATTGTTCTTTTGCCATGTGTTAATTTAATGTTTTTAATGTTAATGTCGCAGGCGGTCAACGGTATGCTTTTACCGGTGATTTTGATTTATCTGATGCGTTTGATGAATGATAAAGAGTTGTTGGGCAAACATGTTAATGGTATGATTGTTAATGTGGTCGCGGGAATTACCGTGGTTGGTTTGATCGCGGCTTCAATAATTTTAATGGGGGTATCGTTTTTTCCTCAATTAACAATGTAAGAGAGGGGGTGGAATTATGGGTTGCTGTAAAAAATCATTTGGCAAAAATGGAATGTTTTTTGCCGTTTTGTTCGCTCTGCTTTATGTGTTGTGCTTTTTTTGGTATTACACTATTAGCGATGCCGGTTTGAAAGAATTATACATGAACATGCACCGCATGAGTTTTATGTGGTTTAGCGGAATGAATTTCGCGAGTTTTATTTCCGGCTTGGTGCAGGTATATATTTTGGGCTGGGTAGTGGCTTTGGCGATTAAAATTGCCGGTCTGTGTTGCGGTTGTTGTAAAGATGAGTGCAAGATTGAGGAAAAGAAATAATCAGGTATGTTAAAAAAAGAAAGATTCAAAGCAGTCCTGTTTGACATGGACGGTATTATTATTAATAGTGAAATTTATTGGGAAAAGATTGAAAAAGAATATGCGCGTCTTAAAGGACTAAAATACACTGATTCCTATCGTCGGACGATTATGGCTTTGAGCGAAAGAGAGTTGGCCGAGGTTTTGCGCGCGCGTCATGGACTTAAAGAAACCGTGGAACAAATTGTGACAGAACGGGGCTTTATGGCTCTTGGGATCTATAAAAAAGAGGCGAAACTTTTGCCGGATTTTTTGTTGTTGATTAAAAAGTTGCATGGGAAATACAAAATCGCTTTGGTCAGCTCTTCGCCGTTTAAGTGGATCAATCCCATTTTGCGAAGATTTAAAATAAAAAAGTATTTTGACGAAATTATTTCAGCTGAAGAAATGCGCGACGGCCACGGTAAGCCACATCCGGCGATTTATCTTTTTGCAGCGCGTAGATTGGGTGTGCGGCCAAAAGATTGTTTGGTGTTTGAGGACTCGGTAAATGGCGTTAAAGCCGCCAAGGCCGCCGGCATGTTTTGCGTGGCCGTGCCAGGTGTATGGGTAAAAGACCGCCGCGGAGTTGGCGAGGCGGATTTGGTGGCAAAGCATTTGGGAGATAGGAAAATTGTTGAAATTTTGATACAATAGAAGTATGCAAGAAAAATCACTTTCTTTTTTCGAGGCCTTGGCAGTGCTTGTCGGCTCGGTAATTGGCGCCGGTGTTTTGGGTATTCCGTATGCTGTGGCGCGCGTTGGTTGGGCAATTGGCGTAGTTTATCTTTTGGCTTTGGGAGTGTTGGTTATGGGATTGAATCTGCTTTTGGGTGAGATTGTTTTGCGCACCAAGCATCATTTGCAGATTCCCGGACTCGCGGCCAAATACCTTGGCCCCAAAGGCAAATATTTTGTCACTTTTTCCGTGCTGTTCGGCTCTTACGGTGGACTTTTGGCCTATGTTATTGGCGAAGGTCAAGTTTTGAAAGCGCTTTTTGGCGGGGATGCTTTTTGGTGGAGTTTATTTTTTTGGGTGGCCGGTTCATACGCGGTGTTTTATGGTTTGCGGCTGATTAAAAAATTGGACTTGATTTTAACTTTGATAATTTTTGTTGTAGTTTTGATAATCACGGTATGGAGCGCGCCTGATATTCATTGGCCAAATTTAGGCAATCATGTTACTTGGGCTAATTTATTTTTACCATATGGCGTAATTTTATTCGCTTTGCAAGGCGCGGCGGCGATTCCGCAGGTGAAAGAAATTTTGCCGCATCAGCAGAAAAATTTGAGGTCGGTGATTACTTGGGGCGGCATCATTCCCATTTTTGTTTATTTTTTATTTATGACAGCGGTGGTTGGTGTTACCGGCTCGGCCACCACAGAAATTGCCACAGTTGGTTTGGGGCAAAAACTCGGCCCGGCTTTGGTGATTTTCGGTAATTTGTTTGCCTTGTTCGCCATGGGCACTTGTTTTTTAAATAATGCCATCGCGGTGAAAAAACAATTTGAATGGGATTATAAATTGGATAGATTTAACGCTTGGGTTTTGACAATTATGGCGCCATTGCTTTTGTTTTTACTCGGCGCCAGAAATTTTATAGGAACTTTGGAAATTGTGGGCGCTTTATTCGGCAGTTTCAACGCCATTATCATCATCATTATTTATTGGCAGGCCAAACGAAAAGGGGATTTGCCTGTGCGGTGGTATAGTTTGCATCACGCTTTGCTTTTAAGCGTTTTAATTATTTTAATTTTTGTCATTGGAGCGATTTTAACTTTTTGGCAAATTGGGAGGTGATATATGTTAAAAATTTGTATTCTAGGCAGTGGGAGCATGGGTACTGCTCTCGCGCATTTAATTGGCAACAATGGGCATAAGGTCGTGATTTGGAGTATTGATAAGGATGTTAGCGAGCATATTAATATCCATCATGAAAATAAAAAGTTTTTGCCGGGTGTTTCTTTGAGCAAAAATGTTTCGGCCAATTTGATTTTGCCTTTGGCTTTGGCCGACGCTTCCGTAGTAATTGTGGCCTTGCCAACGCAAGCGGTGAATCAAGTATTGCACGCGCTTCGCAATCATCTGGCTGATAATACCGCGATTGTGAGCGTCTCAAAAGGCATTGATGTGAAAAGTGGGCAAACTGTCTCGCAAATCATTAAGTCCGTTCTGCCACAGGCGCGTAATAAAAACATAGCGGCTTTGATGGGGCCGTTGTTTGCCACGGAAATTTCCGCCAAAGTGCCGAGCGTGGGGCTTTTGGCAACCGCTGATATTAAAGTTTTTAAATTTTTACAAAAGATTTTAGTTAATAAACATTTTTTTGTCAGATATTCAGATGATTTGATTGGCGCGGAACTCGGCGGCGCCTTGAAAAATATCTATGCCATACTTTTGGGAGTATGCGATGGCTTGGGTTATGGCTGGAATACCAAATCAGCTCTTATGACCGCGGTGGTAAAAGAAATGGCCGAGGTTGGGCAGTATCTAGGTGGCAAAAAAGAAACATTTTACGGTTTGGCCGGAATGGGGGATTTGCTAACCACCGGATTTGGCGATAAAAGCCGCAATCGTAGGTTTGGCGAGAAATTGTGTTCGGGCAAATCAGTTCAGGAGGCGATTAAAGAAATTGGTCATGTGGTTGAAGGCGCGGCTACGGTCAAGGCGGTGATAAAAATGCTCGGTGCGTTTAAAAAACAAGCGCCTTTATTGTCAGCTGTCAATGATATCGTCAGCAAGCGAAAAAATCCTTGCATGGTTTTACAAAAGCTGTTTAGTGTGATATGATTAAAGCAAAATTATGCATCTTTTAGTGGAAATTTGGAACAATTTTCTATATATCCCGCTTTTAAACGCTTTGATTTGGTTTTACAATGATTGGGGCAAGGAAAACATGGGTTATGCCGTGATTCTTTTGACGATTGCCCTACGCGTTGTGCTTTTGCCCCTGAGTATTGTTTCCGAGCGCAATAAATTGAGGTATAAAACACTGGATAAGAAAATTGTGGAGGCGGAAAAGGCATATAAAAAAGACCGCGTGCTTTTGAAAGAAAAAATCCGCGAGCTATTAAAACAATATAAAATTAGTCCATGGGCCAAGACATTGGTTTTGGGGATTCAGGCCTTGGTGTTGGTTCTTTTGTATCAGGTTTTTATTCACAGCATTACTTATACGCGGCTGAATGTGTTGTATCCTTTTGTTGATCGGCCGGAAATAATTTATACCAATTTTTATGGATTTGAACTGGGGGTGCGTAATCTGTGGTGGGCGGTGGTAGTCGGAGCGGTGTTGTTTATAGAAATTTATCTTGATCAGCGTCGCCGTAAGTCGCAAGTGACTAAAAATGAGCAGGTCTATGCGATTTTATTCCCGATAATGAGTGTTTTGGCGCTTTACGCCTTGCCAATGGTTAAATCGCTCTTTATCTTGACAACTTTGGCTTTTTCATATATGCTATCTATGTTTCGGGTGGTTTTTTATCCCGAAGAAAAAGAAGAACATTAAANNGGCTATGTGGCCTGTGTTTATGATTTGGGCCGTGGTGTTTTGAAAAAGGTTTTGGCTCCCGGATTGCATTTGAAAATTCCTTTTTGGCAAAAAGCCAAATTGTTCAATACACAGACCTTGGAATACACTATCAGCAATGAATTTGATTTGGGCAATGAAAAAGCCATGGGCGATGTACCAGTGTCCGTGATTACCAAAGATAATCGCAAAATTACGGTGCAGGGTTCGGTTTTGCTTCGTTTGGATGTGCACCAGATTCCAGCTATTTGGCAGACNNGAATTGGAGCGGATTTTTTATCCTCGCGGGATTTATGTGGAAAATGTGCTGTTGAGCGAGGTGGGCGGCGGGGCAAAGGAATAGATTATAAGCAAAACTCCTTTGATTTTCAGAGGAGTTTTTAGTTTAAAGAGATTTTTCTTCGGTCATTTTTCAGAATTGAGATTTTGATTTTTTGTATTTTAAATTTTTTGAGCAGAGGCGCGATTTTTTCCGGCCATTCAATAGCGCAGACAGTATTTGGCGCGCCAAGATATTCCAAAAGTCCGATATTAATCACTTCTTGCGCCGATTTGAGGCGGTAGCAATCCAGATGGACAAGATGTTTTATATTTTTTTGTTCGGGTAATTTATAAATTTTCATTAAATTAAAACTCGGACTGCGCACGGTTTGTTTAATGCCAAAGCCGGATGCCAGTCCTTTGATAAATACGGTTTTGCCAGCGCCTAATTCTCCGGACAATGTCAAAATATCGCCTCCACGCAAGCCGGCAACGGTTTTTTTTCCTAAATTAAATGTTTCTTCCGGCGTGTTTGAGAGATAAAACATACACATTTTCCAAAAGCATGGCTACGGTCATGGGTCCGACTCCGCCAGGCACCGGCGTAATCCAGCCGTTTTTATCGCGCGTTGATTCAAAATTCACATCGCCGCAGATTGAGCCGTCGCCCACCTGTCCGGTAGGCAGGGGTAGGCGATTAATGCCAACATCAATAACAATTGCTCCATCTTTTAAATCATCACCGGCTAGAAAATTCGACTGGCCGACAGCTATAATGACAATATCAAATTGTTTGATGACTTGCCGGTCTAATTGTCCGGAGTGAATGTGACAGGCATCAAGTCCTTTTTGTTTTAGAAACAATTCCAATGGCTCTATAAAAGCGTCGCTGTTGCCGATAATCAATGTTTTTGTCCGGTGCGACGCCTCATCCCCGTCCTTTTTTCTCGCTTCTTCAATCAGCCGCCAAATCGCTTTAGCTAAAACCGGCTCCACATTCGGCCAGACTTCGCGCAATAATTTAATATTTTCCGGATGAAAGCCATCTGCATCCTTATTTGGGTTAATCGCGGCAATTACGCGGTCAGGATTAAGATGAGAAGGGAGCGGCAACTGCGTTAAAATGCCGTGAATTTTTGCCGAGGAGTTTAATTCTTGAATTTTTTGGATAATGGCTTCTTCCTCAATGTCAGCTTGGAAAAGATGTTTTTCAAAATAAATGCCGGCTTCGGCGCAGGCCTTTTCTTTCAAGCGAACATACAAATGAGAAGCCGTGTCATTGCCAACTAAAATAACGCCAAGTCCGGGTTTCAATCCCGAGGCGGCAATTTTTTCTTTCAATTCCGCGCGGATTTTTTTGGCCAGCGCCAGGCCGTCAATTATATTCATGAATAAAGCGGGAATTTTTTAGTCAAATCCACAACCTGTTGGCGAATAGCCGCCAGCTTGGTCTCGTCTTGCCAGTTTTTGATTGCTTCATCAATTAAGTTGGTAATTTGTACCATTTCAGTTTCTTTCATTCCGCGGGTGGTAATGGCTGGCGTGCCTAAACGAATGCCTGACGGATCCATTGGGGAACGCGAGTCATCCGGCACCATATTTTTGTTCACAGTAATGCCAGCCGCGTCAAGGGCGATCTGCGCTTGCTTGCCGGACAGTTCTTTATTTGTCACATCAATTAAAAGCAAATGATTGTCCGTTCCGCTAAAACATAATTTGTAATCTCGTTTGATAAATTCCGCTTCTAGAATTTTAGCGTTCTTTTTGATTTGGCGCGCATAGTCCTTGAAAGCTGGTTCCAGAGCTTCTTTAAAAGCCACGGCTTTGGCCGCTATATTGTTTTCATGCGGCCCACCTTGCAGTCCAGGGAAAACAGCTTTGTCAATTTGTTTGGCCCATTTTTCTTTGCACATAATCATGCCGCCTCTGGGGCCGCGCAATGTTTTGTGCGTGGTTGTGGTGACAACATCAAAAATCGGCACAGGGTTGTTCATTTCTCCGGCTGCAATAAGTCCGGCAATGTGGGCGATGTCAGCCATGGTAATGGCGCCAACTTCATCAGCAATTTTTTGCACCGCCTGATAATCAATTTCGCGAGAATATGCCGAGTAGCCAACCAAGATCATTTTTGGTTTGTGTTCCAATGCCATCTGCCGCAGATTATCCAAATCAATCAAACCAAGAGAATTTGTTTTATAGCGCACGAAATTAAAAATCTGCGCCATGTAGGTGACAGGGTGTCCGTGAGTCAGGTGTCCGCCATGCGATAAATCCATTCCGAGTACTGTTTCGCCCGGTTTAAGCAAAGCAAAATATACAGCGATGTTGGCCGGCGCGCCGGATAGCGGCTGGACATTCACATGCTCGGCATTGAATAATTGTTTGGCGCGGTCAATCGCCAGTTGTTCAATTTCATCAATAAATTGACAGCCGCCATAATACCGTTTGCCGGGATAGCCCTCTGAATATTTATTTGTCAAAATTGAACCCAAGGCCTCCAAAACAGCTGGGGAGACGAAATTTTCCGAAGGAATCATTTCCAAGCCCTCTTCTTGCCGCTGTTTTTCCCGTTCAATCGCGGCGTTAATGTCAGGGTCAAATTGTTCAAGTGTTTGTTTGTGCATATGTCAATATTTTATAAAGTAATAAAGGCGGAGGCAGATAATTTTTACAGCGAGGACATGTTTGAGCCAGGACGAGGCGTTTTGCGATGGCTAAGGTAGAGAACGTCGAGTCCGATGGCCTGAAAGGCCATGCGAGTTTATCCGAGCGAAAAAAATTCATCTGCCGAGCCCATTTTATTTAAATTCCAACGATTCAAAAATCATAGCCCTCTTATTGTATCAGCAATACTTGACAAATTCAATTGGTTGTATTAGGATAATAAATCCGGTGGCGGAGGTGGATTGGGTGAGCAACAATAACAACCTGCTAAAGGAGGGCGAAGAAAGGGGGTGCTAATGGTGTGTGCGCAAGAAACAGATCGTGTTCAGATCAGCGACCACGCTTTGAAGCGATTTTACCAAAGGAGCGTGCGGCTTGGTCTGGACGTTTTCGACAGTGATTGGCAACTGCTTGAAGTAGAGCTTCGACGGATACTGGCGATCAGCGCGTGGCTGGACATAACCAGTTTGCGCAATTGGAAGAAAAGGAAAAGGCAATATCCGGGTTCAAGCTATTTTCGTTACGAACGGTTTGTGCTGGTGATGAATTCCGCGAGCAACACGCTCGTCACTTGTTTTCTTTTCCAAGGACGCCGCGCCACGCATCGTAAGCCAAGGACTCGCGATGAGCGGGCGCGCCACAAGACGGCTTTGCGCCGTCATCTGCATGAAGGCGGAGAACTTTAACTTTTGGAGGGATTAACTGCTTATGTTTTGCCTCGACGGTTTTGTCGGGGCAGTTTTTTTACCATATAGGTTTCGCGAATTTTGTAGCCAAGTTTTTTATAATATCCGCGCACGCCAATGCCGGAAATAACAGCAATGGTGTCCGCGCCGCTTTTGCTGGCAATTTTTTCCGCTTTGGCAATTAATTTTTTGCCCAGCCCTTGATGTTGGCTGGCTTTTTTTGATTTTTGACCAAGCGGCATAAGGTGACCGTAAGTATGCAGTTCGCGGATAAAAGCTGGGTATAGGCCGTCAGCGCCAAGGCGCAAACGACAAAAAGCATAAACAGCGCGGCGTTTAGTATCTTCAAAACTTAAAAAATATTCTGTGCCGCCTGACGTAGAGTATTTATCAATGAATAATTTAGGAATTTTATTTTTTATTTTTTCTTGATGTCCAATTTCGCGACAGCGCAAGCATTGGCACTTGAGTCCGTGTTTTTTCATTTCCTTTTGAATTGTTTGGCGCAAGTTTGTTATTTTATTGCCGGCAACTATTTCCGTGGACGGAATGTCGCGAATCAGGCGCGAAATTCTGCAGTAGCGCGGAATAATTTTTGATTTTACTTTGACAAGCATTTCAATCAATTTTTTGTCAGTATATGGTTTGAATTTACCTTTTTTGTGCCATTGATATAGTTCGGAATTTTTAACAACCGTGCAAGGATAAATTTTAATCATGTCCGGTCGTAAATCCGGGTCAGCAAAATTTTTTTCAAACATTTTGCAGTCCTTTGCCGGAGTGGAGCCGGGCAGTTGTGGCATTAAATGAAAATCAATTTTAAATCCGTAATAACGCAATAACGCGGTTGCTTTTTTCGCGTCTTCAATCGTGTGTCCGCGTTTGGTTAATTGTAGAATTTTGTTATCAGTGTGCTGTATTCCCATTTCCACGCGAGTGCATCCCAGTACGCGCATTTGTTCGGCGGTTTGGTGGGTGATTAAATCCGGGCGCGTTTCCAAAGTAAGGCCGATCAGGCGATGTGCCGCTGTTTCATTCAATTTTTGCGTTTTGGCCAGATTTTGATTTTCGTGTTTTTTATTTGACTGAAAATCATTGCACGCTCTAAAGCATTCTTTAATAAACCAGACTTGATATTTCCATTGGTAGCTGTTCCAGCTGCCGCCTTTCACGATAAGTTCAATTTTGTCAGTCGGGTGGCCGTTGTTGTACAACATCTGCAAGCGGGAAATAACTTGATTATACGGATTAAATTTGTTAAAATAGGCGCGTTGGGCCGCCGGCTCGCTTTTAAGATAACTTTTAGGCATATCCGGCTCCAGCGGACAATAAACACAGCGCCCCGGGCAGGGCCAAGGTTTAGTGAGAACAGTCACGATTGCTACACCGGAAAGCGTGCGCACAGCGCGTTTTTGTAAAATGGCTTCCAATGGCGCCGATGGCGATATTTTTTTATGAGCGACCAGTCGCCGATATTCTTTCAAAACCTCGGCTGTGGACGGCGCGTTGCGATAATTCAAACGCGACCAACTATTTTTCAGTTCGTCAAGTTGCGGGCGCGTCAGATTCCTTTGTTGAATTAATTTTTTGATTAAAGTTTTCATGTATGTATTTGGATGAGGCGAAAAAAATAATGAAAAAAGTCGAAAATGATTATGATGCTGTGGCAAAAGAATGGAATATATCGCGTTTTGTCGCTCGCGCCAATCAAATTAAAGTTGCCAGTCGTATTAAAAATGGCGATCGTGTTTTGGATGTTGGTTGCGGCAATGGTGTATTCTATCCTGTTTTAGCCGATAAGTCAATCAATTATGTCGGCTTGGATGTCAGTAAAAAATTATTGTCATTGGCCAAAAAAAAGGCGTTGAAAAATAAAGGAAAGGCAAAAGTAAAATTTATCAAAGGCAGTATCACCAAATTGCCTTTTATCAATAATCAGTTTGATTGGGTGTGCGTTTTCGCGGTTTTGCATCATATACCGAGTCATGAGTTGCGCAGTCAGGCGTCACAAGAAATTTTGCGCGTATTAAAGCCCGGCGGAAAAGTAATGGTGACTGTTTGGAATATGTTTTCTGATTGGGCCTATAAAAAATTTAACATCAACGAGCAATTGAAAAATAATCAAGAGGGATTGGACAGTGGCGATGTAGTGATTCCGTGGAAGGGGACAGTTGGCAAAGTAATCAGTCGTTACTTGCATGCGTTTACTAAAAATGAATTAAGTAAATTATTTAAAGATGCCGGATTTAAAAAAGTGACGGCTTATTACGCGATAAAAGAAACAGAAGTAAAATCACAAAGCGCTAAAGAGGGAAAAGATTTGGTTTTAATGGCAGAAAAGTAGGCGGAGGCAATGTGATTTTCTGAAGCGAGGATATGTTTGAGCCAGACCGAGGCATCTCGCTATGGCTAAGGCAGGGGGATGCCGAGGTCGGTGGCCTGAAAGGCTGGGCGAGTTTATCCGAGCAAAGAAANNAAGGCCAGGCGAGTTTATCCGAGCAAAGAAAATTACTTGCCGAGCCTGCGTTCAACTATATTGTATGTCTTTTGAGAAAATTAAAAAAATTCACTGTGTGGGTATTGGCGGCATCGGCGTGTCAGCCGCGGCCAAGTTTTTTTTGTCGCGCGGCGCGACTGTGACCGGTTCTGATGTTTTTTCCACGGCTATTACGCGAGATTTGGAATTGCGCGGCGCGCGAATTTTTTACGAACACCAAGCGGCCAATGTCGCGGCCGATGTCGATTTAATAATTTATTCTCCGGCTGTTTCAAAAGACAATCCCGAACTGCTGAAAGGCGTCAGTGAATTATCTTATCCGGAATTTTTAGGCGAGTTGTCGCGACAATATTTCACCATTGCCGTTTCCGGAACGCATGGCAAAAGTACTACAACTGCTTTGATTGGTTTGATTTTAGAGGCGGCCGGATTTGACCCATTGGTAATTGTCGGGTCGCGTGTGCCCGGGTGGGAGTTATGTAATATCCGCATCCCGGTGTCATTGCGAGGGAGCGCAGCGACCGAAGCAATCTCGAACAACAAAAAATATTTTGTAGTTGAGGCCTGCGAGCATCAGGCTAATATGCTGAATATTCATCCGCAGGTCGTGGTTGTTACCAATATGGAGCCGGACCATTTGGATTTTTATGGCAATTTTGATAATGTTAAAAATGCATTTCAGAAATTTATTCAATTGGTGCCAAAAAATGGTTTGGTTGTTTATAATGGCGATCGCGAGGCCGAACTGGATTGGAATTACGCTCGTCCAAGTGTTTTGAAATTAATTTGGCAAATGTTTTTCAAAACTCGGCCGCGTTGGCGCAGTTTTGGTTTTAACACTCCAAATGATTATCAAGCATTGGATAGGGAAGTGAAAAATAGTAGTCAGTTTTTTAATGTTCAAAGCACTTTGGCCAAGTTTCATGTAAAATTAAATATCCCTGGCAAATTTAACGCGTATAACGCTTTGGCAGCCATAGCTGCGACATTGGAATTAGGTGCGCCAATTGAAGTATGCCAACAAGTTTTAGCCAATTTCAAAGGCATTTGGCGCAGGTTTGAAATTTTAAAAGAAAAACCGTTGATTATTTCCGATTACGGCCATCACCCGACTGCCATTATTGAAACCGTCAAAGCAACACGCGAATTTTATCCTGGTCGGCGAATTGTTTTAGTTTATCAGCCGCACCAGCATCATCGAACAAAAATGTTATTCAATGATTTCGCGCAAGCGCTATCTTTGCCCGATGTATTAATTTTGTCCGATATTTATGATGTAGCCGGCAGGGAAGAAACAGCTGATCAAGATGTTAATTCTTTAAAACTTTTAGAAATGATAAAATTATCTGGCGGCGTCGGAGAATATCATTACGGCGGTGATATAGTCGAGACTGAGCGATTGGCGCGGGAAATTATAAAAGAAAATGATGCGGTTCTGGTGGTGGGAGCGGGGGATGTTGATAGTGTCGCGAGAAATTTATTCAAGTGATTATTATGTTAAATATAAATATTCAAGAAAATATTCCACTTGCTCCGCTAACTACTTTTAAAATCGGTGGGTCGGCCAGATTTTTTGTTGAAGTTAGTACGGCCGAAGAAATTATTCAGGCCAAGAAATTTGCACAAGAAAAAAATCTTCCAATTTTATTTTTTGGTGGTGGGAGCAATGTCTTAATAAATGATGAAGGATTTCCAGGATTAGTGGTTAGAATCATAAAAGGTGGCTGGACTATCAACGGTAATCAAATTTTTGTTGGAACGAGTGTGTATATGGTGGCTTTGGCTTTTATGGCTTCGCGGCATGGCTTGCGCGGTCTGGAATGGGCAGGTGGCCTCCCGGGCACTTTGGGCGGAGCCATTCGCGGCAATGCCGGGGCATTTCGCTTTGAAATCAGTCAAAATATAAAATCAGTTGAAGTGTTGCGCGGTGACCAGATAATTCATCTCAGGCCGGAAGAGTGCGGTTTTGGTTATCGCACAAGCTGGTTTAAAAATAAATTAAAAGATGATATAATATTATCAGCGAATTTGGAGCTGGCGGTCGGTGATGCTAAAGAAAGTGAAAAACAATTGCAAGATTTTTTAATACATCGACAGGCGCATCAGCCGCAGCACCCAAGCGCAGGTTGCATTTTCAAAAATTTTTCTTTTATTGACATGGCGGATATTATTGAATTAAAAGATATTGTGCCGTCGGAATTTTTAAAGTATAAAAAAATACCGGCGGCCTGGATCGTAGAGCATGCCGGTATGAAAGGCGCGCAAGTCGGTCAGGCGCAGGTTTCAACTATTCATGCCAACTTTATTGTCAATCTCGGCGGCGCAAAAGCAATAGATGTTTTGACAATTATTAGACAAATTAAAGAAAAAGTGTATAATAAATTCCATATAAAATTGGAAGAGGAAGTACAAATAATTTAATTGAATGTATGAAAATTCTTCTCAAAGCCACGAATTTTTCACTCACACCGGCTATCAGCGACTATATTGAAGAAAAAATTGGCGGATTGGCTAAATTTATACCGGATCATGATTCGCCGGCAGTGGAGGCGCGAGTTGAAGTTGGTCGCACCACGCAGCATCATCAAAAAGGTGATGTGTTTCGCGCAGAGGTCAATTTGAAAATTCCCGGTCAACTTTTGCGAGCCGAAAGGGAAACAGGCGACTTATACGCGTCAATTGACGCTGTTCACGATGAAATGAAACGACAAATAATTTCTTTTAAAGAAAAAAGAATTTCAAAAAAAGTCCGCGCGGCAAGGCGGGCTGAAATTTAAATTTTATTATGGTACCAAGCAAAATTTTTTTTACAAAAGGAGTTGGAAGGCACAAAGATTATTTGCAATCATTTGAGCTGGCTCTGCGCGACGCCGGTATTCAGCCATATAACTTGGTGAATGTTTCCAGTATTTTTCCACCAGGTTGCAAAAGAATCAGTAAAGATGAAGGAACAAAAATTTTGAAACACGGCGAAGTGGTGTTTTGCGTTATGGCTCGCAATGCCACGAACGAACCAAATCGTTTGATAGCTGCTTCCATTGGTCTGGCGTTGCCTGCTGATGAAAGTCAGTATGGTTATCTGTCAGAGCATCACCCGCATGGCGAGACAGAAGAAAAAGCCGGAGAATATGCAGAGGATTTGGCAGCTTCAATGTTAGCTAACACTTTGGGTATAGAATTTGACGCCAATCAGTCGTGGGATGAGCGCGAGCATGTTTATAAAATGAGCGGTAAAATCGTTAAAACCACAAATGTTACGCAGTCTGCAGAAGGTCATAAAGATGGTATTTGGACATCAGTTGTGGCAGTAGCGGTTCTTGTGCCTTAATAATAAATTTTTAATTTTAAAAAGAAATATGTCAGAATTTTCAAAAGGAGCGATGTTGTTCACTTCCGAATCAGTGACAGAAGGTCATCCAGATAAAATTTGCGATCAGGTGTCCGACGCGATTTTGGATAGTTTAATAGGGCAGGATCCGGCATCGCATGTGGCGGTGGAGGCATTTACCACTACAGGACTTATGATTGTCGGTGGGGAAGTTACCACGCGAGGATTTGTGGATGTGCAAAAAGTGACGCGTGGCGTGTTGCGTGATATTGGTTATGTTAATCCGGAATATGGCATGGATTGCGATGATGCCGGTGTTTTGGTTTCCATTCATGAACAATCGCCTGATATCGCGCAAGGTGTGAATCGCGCGACTACTGAAGAACAAGGAGCTGGGGATCAGGGCTTGATGTTTGGTTATGCTTGCACCGAAACGTCGGAATTGATGCCATTGCCCATTATGCTCGCGCATAAATTGGCCAAGCAATTATCAGTTGTGCGTAAAACAGGTATTTTGCCATATTTACGGCCTGATGGAAAATCACAAGTGGCAGTGGAATATCGCGACGGCAAGCCAACACGATTGCACAATGTGGTAATTGCCGCTCAACATAATCCGGAAGTTTCCACAGAGCAATTGCGCACTGATATTATTGAAAAAGTAATTAAGCCGATTTGCGGGCAATACCTGGATGAAAAAACCGAGTTTCACATTAATATGACCGGACGGTTTGTGGTCGGTGGGCCTCAAGGCGACACTGGTTTGACCGGAAGAAAAATTATTGTTGATACATACGGAGGCATGGGTAGGCATGGTGGAGGATGTTTTTCCGGCAAAGATCCATCCAAAGTTGATCGTTCCGGAGCTTACATGGCACGCTATGTTGCTAAAAATATGGTGGCGGCCGGCTTGGCTGAACGATTGGAAGTGCAAATTTCCTATGTTATCGGCCGCGCTCTGCCCACTAGCGTTTCAGTAAATGCTTTTGGAACCGGGAAATTGTCTGATGAAAAATTAGTGGAAATTGTTAACAAGCACTTTGATTTGCGTCCTGCTAAAATCATTGAACATTTGAAACTATTGCGTCCGATTTATCAGAAAACAGCGGCTTACGGACATTTTGGCAGGGCTGATGAAGATTTTACTTGGGAAAAAACAGACAAAGTGGCTGAGTTAAATCAATATCTCGTTTAGTATGCCATATCAAAGGAGAGTAACACCAAATAATTTTGGCGGCTTGACTGGTCAAAGTTTTGAGAACGCCAAAGCCGTGATTTTGCAGGTTCCTTATGAAGGTACTGTTTCTTATGGTTCAGGAACTTCCAATGGCCCGCAAGCGATAATTCAATCATCTCGTTTCATGGAATCGTATGATATTGAATTGGACGCGGAGATTTATAAGAAGCCCGGAATTTTTACTTTGGAACCGATGGCAGTCAGAGATTTGCAACCGGAAGACATGACTCTACAAGTTGAAAAGGAATATACCAAATTGGTGGCGGCGAATAAATTCGTGGTGATGATTGGCGGCGAACATTCAATTTCTTACGCCGCGGACAGGCCGTTGCGAGAAAAATATCCGGATTTATCAATTTTGCAATGGGACGCGCACGCTGATTTGCGAGATTCTTTTGAAGGCACAAAATTCAGCCATGGTTGCGCCATGCGGCGGTTTTATGATAATGCCAAAAGAATAGTGCAGGTTGGTATTCGCAGTTTTTCAGTTGAGGAAGCCGAGTATATTAAAAAGAATAATCTGCGCGGCAATATCTTTACTCCTGCGGAATTTGATGTGGAAAAAATTATTGAGCGGCTTTCGCCCAATGTTTATATTACTGTTGATTTGGATGGTTTTGATCCTTCAATTCTTCCGGCCACCGGCACTCCTGAACCGGGCGGCCTTTATTGGCCAGATTTTTTGAAATTGATGCGAGCGGTATTTGCAAAAAGAAATGTGGTTGGTTGCGATGTGGTGGAATTGGCTCCGATCGCAGGCCAACCGGCTTCTGATTTTCTTTCAGCGCTTGCAGTTTACAAAATGATCGGATATAAATTTTGTCAATAAAAAAATTAAAAAGTTTTAGTAAAAAAAATCTTTGAATGCATTTCAAAGATTTTTTTGTTGCCTGTGGATAACTTTTTAAAATTTGTATCAATTTTTTAATTTTTGTTGTATAATATATTGTAGATAATAAAAAATAATTTTATTTTAAAATTTTTTTTCAAAGAATGAAAATCGCGATTCTATCAAACATTTTTGACAGTAATTCTGAAAACAAAGAAGTGGAAGATTCTTTAACGCAAGTGGGAAAAAAAACAAAAGCGGCGTTGGAATCATACGGACACGAAGTCACCTTTTATGATGTGAATGAAAGAGTATTTGAAAAATTGCGTAAGGCAAAGCCGGACGCGGCTTTTAATGTTTGCGAACGATTCAACGGTTCCAGCTTGTTTGAGCCGCATGTGGCTTCAATGTTGGAGCTTTTGGGTATTCCATATACCGGCTCGGGTCCATTGGCTTTGGCCACTTGCATGAATAAGCCCATGGTAAAGGCGGTTTTAATGCACCACGAAATTCCTACTCCCAAATATCAAGTGTTTTATTCTCGTTATCGCAAGCTTGACCCGGAGCTTAAATTTCCTTTGATTGTTAAACCCTGTTCAATGGATAACAGCATTGGCATTACACCGGAATCAGTTGTTAAAAATGAAGAGGAAATGCGTCGCCAGATCAATTTTATTTTAAAAACATATTCCCAGCCGGCATTAGTGGAGGAATTTATGGCCGGTCGAGAATTTACAGTCAGTATTTTGGGCAATGACAAAGAAGCCATGCCATTGCCGGTTTGTGAAATAGAAATGGGAAATATTCCAGATAATCCCAATAAAATTTACAGTTATGACGCCAAGTGGGATGAAAATGGCATTAACTATAATCAAACATACATGGATTGTCCGGCTAAAATTCCAAAATACTTGGAATTGAAATTGCAAAAACTCGCTTTGGAAACGCATCGCGTGCTTGGCGTGCGCGATTATAGCCGCGTTGATTTGCGTTTGGATGAAGAAAACAATCCGTATGTTTTGGAAATGAATCCAAATCCAGGTATTAGCGCCGATTGTTTTCTGCCATATTCAGCAACCGCTTTGAATATTAATTACAATCAACTTATCAATATTATTTTTTGTTGCGCTTTGGAGCGCAATGGAATTAAAAATGATAAAAAAATAAGTTGTGTGGCTGATGTGATTAAAGAAGATGGAGTGGAAAAGGCCGATATGGAGGAAGAAGTGAAAGCTCCTTTGTCAATAAAAGTGTTGGCAGGGCAAGCGGCTTAAGATATGGAAATAATTAAAGATTCGGTGGAGAACCAGCCATTGATTGAATCAGAGATTAAAAAATATGGTTATGCTCCCGAGCATAATTTTTTTTGTTTTAAAGATGATCAGGGCGAAGGAACGCAAAATTTTCTTTTTAAAACCGATAACGGATCAATTTTAGCGCGCCAAGAAGATGAAATTTGGTACCTTTTTTCCGAAATTCTCGCTCCGTCGCCAGCGCGTATAAAAATTTTATCGGAATTTTTAACACATTGTTTCAATAATAAAAAAACAGACAGAGTCAGCGTGGAATTTGAGACAGATTTTTACCACGAAGTTTTAAAATTTTTAAAATTATCGCCTTGGCGCGCTTGCACTGTTAATTATTCTTTAACTTGGCCGATTTTTGATTTAGCCAAATGGGATCCGGAACTAAAAGGCGGGGAGTGGAAAAAGCTGCGTTATCAAATCGGATTATTTTATCGCCAACATAAAGTGGAAATAGTTGACGCGCGAAATTGCAAGCCAGATGATTTGAAAAAAATCGTTGAGGCGTGGAGAAAAAAACGGCAGGGTGGCGATCGCAGTTATGATTATCATTATCTAAATTTGATTGATAATAATTTTGCCGGAGTGAATTTTTGTCGTGTTTTTATTGTAGATGGAGTACCATCCACAATTACCGCCGGTTGGGAAATTCCCAATCAGCCCGGGAGTTATTATTCATCTGTCGGCTTGCATGATTATAGTTGTGATTATCTGGGCGAGGCGGCTAATGTTGATGATTTGTCGTTTTTGAAAAAACAGGGCTATCAATGGGCGGATTTTGGCGGGGGAGAAGATGAATTGACCGGATTTAAAAAGAAATTTCATCCTTGCCGGACATACGATACGCACGTTTTTTCAATTAAAAGGCGGTGATTAGAGGCTCTTTACACATAAGCCCAAACAGGGTATATTATGTTTACTGTATGTCCATATTTAAAACCCTTTTTGGCAACCCAAATTTAAGAGTAATTAAGCAAATTCAGCCCATAGTTGAGGAAATAAATAAACTGGAGCCGGAATTTTCCAAATTATCAGCTGATGAACTCAAAAATAAGACCGTTGAATTTCGTGAACGGCTNNGGCCAGCGGCATTTTGACGCGCAATTAATTGGCGCGGTTGTTTTGCATCGCGGACAAATTTCCGAAATGCGCACTGGTGAAGGCAAGACCTTGACCGCGACTTTAGCAGTGTATTTAAACGCTTTGGAAGGTAAGGGCGTGCATGTGGTTACAGTGAATGATTATTTGGCTAAACGCGACACAGTTTGGATGGGGCAGATTTATAATGCCCTAGGTTTGACAGTTGGGTGTGTTCAACAACAAATGAAAAGTTTTGTGTATGAGCCCGGATATCAGGCCACTGCTCCGGTTGTTAAAGAGACCGGTGTTGATGATGAAGCAAAGGCCGTGTTAGTAAAAATTGAACCATCGCATTTGCGCCCATGCCAGCGCCGCGAGGCCTATCATCGCGATATCACTTATGGCACTAACAATGAATTTGGTTTTGATTATTTGCGTGACAACATGGTGGCGAATTTGGTGGAAATGTCCCAGCGCGATTTGCATTACGCGATTATTGACGAAGTTGATTCAATTTTAATTGATGAAGCGCGCACGCCTTTGATAATTTCCGCTCCGGCAGAGGAAGCGACTGATAAATATTATAAATTTTCCGAGTTGGTCAGCCGATTGACTGAAAATGAAGATTACAACATTGATGAAAAATTGCGCTCGGCCACTTTGACAGAGGCGGGCATTGAAAAATTGGAAAAATGGCTGGGTTTGGAAAATATTTATGCCGAGGGCGGGATGCAGACAGTGCATCATTTAGAGCAGGCGCTTAAAGCGCGCGTGCTTTTTAAATTGGATAAGGATTATGTTGTGAAAGACGGCGAAGTTATCATCGTGGACGAATTTACCGGTCGTTTGATGTTTGGCAGGCGTTTTAGCGAAGGTTTGCATCAGGCCATTGAGGCCAAAGAAAAAACAAAGATTCAACGCGAATCGCAAACGCTCGCCACTGTCACTTTTCAAAATTATTTTCGTCTTTACAAAAAAATTGCCGGTATGACAGGCACGGCAGCCACAGAGGCCGAGGAATTTTCCAAAATTTATAATTTGGAAGTGGTGGAAATTCCAACGCATCGTCCAATGGTTCGCCGCGATGAATCAGATCGTATTTACAAAAATGAATCAGGCAAATTTCAAGCGGTTATTAAAGAAATCAAAGAACGGAACGCCAAAGGTCAGCCGGTTTTGGTCGGCACTATTTCCATTGAAAAAAATGAAGAATTGGGTCGGCTTTTGGAAATGGAAGGAATTCCGCACCAAATTTTAAATGCCAAAAATCATGAAAAAGAAGCCGAGATAATTTCTCAAGCCGGTCGTTTTGGCGCTGTGACTTTGGCCACAAACATGGCCGGCCGCGGCGTGGATATTATTTTAGGCGGCAACTCTTCATCGCCTGAAGAAGCGGCCAAAGTTCGAGAAGCCGGCGGTTTGCATGTGCTTGGCACAGAAAGGCACGAGTCACGGCGCATTGACAATCAGTTGCGCGGTCGTTCCGGCCGCCAAGGCGATCCGGGCTCATCGCAATTTTATGTTTCTCTTGAAGATGATTTGATGCGTATTTTCGGTTCTGACAAAATCAAAAAAATGATGGAGTTTTTGAAAATGCCCGAAGACATGCCGATTGAAAATAGAATGGTTTCGCGCGCGTTGGAATCAGCGCAGAAAAAAGTTGAAGGGCATAATTTTGACATTCGCAAACATTTGCTTGATTATGATGATGTTTTGAACAAGCATCGCGGGGTGATTTACAAAAAACGACGCGAAATTTTAGCAGAATATGAAACGGAAAAATCAGGCTGCCAAAAAGATGTTTTAAAAGCAAGGGTCTTGGAATTGGTGGAGCAAGAAATTGAGCAGATTGTTTTTTTTCATACAGGCGGCACTGCTGGCGGTGATTGGAATATAAAAGAAATTTACGAAACAGCTCTCACTATTTTTTCTTTGAATAACTCTGAAAAAGATGAATTATTTAAAATTGCACGAGAAGACGAAGGAAGAAAAGCCGATGCAGAGGCGCGTTCGTGTTTGGTGGAATTTTTAATTGGTTTGTCCAAAACGCGCTATGATGAAATGAGACAAAAAATCAATAATCCGGAAACGGTGTTGGAAATGGAAAAGGGCATTCTTTTGCGCGCAATTGACACTCTGTGGGTTGACCATTTGGTGGCGATTGATTATCTGCGCGTTGGAATTGGTTTGCGCGGCTATGGCCAACGAGATCCATTAGTGGAATATAAAAAAGAAACATATCGTTTATTCAGCGAGCTGTTGATTTTAATTCAGAAAGAAGTTGTGTATAGTTTTTACAAACTTGGCGCGGCGTTGGATTTGGCGCCGTCGCTTATGCAGAGGCAGGGGATTCAAATGTCAGGCGCGGCAAAAGAAGGNNGGAAAAAAATTTAAAAAATGTCACGGGCAATAAATAATAATGTATTATGCCAAAACAATTTTTTCATAAAATTCTCATCATTGGTTATGGCGCGGTGTCACAGTGCACTTTGCCTATTTTATTGGACAAAATTGGGGTGCCATTCAGTAATGTTACGATTATTGATTTTGAAGACAAGTCAGCGGCGTTGAAAAAATACACGGATAAAGGACTGATTTTTATTCACGAACGAATTACACAGGAAAATCTCAATCATGTTTTGTCAAAACATCTGGATAGTGGCAGTTTGCTTATTGACTTGGCCTGGAATATCGGCGCAGAGGACATTATTGGCTGGTGCCACGACCATAATGTTTTGTATGTTAATACTTCGGTTGAGGTTTGGGATTCAGTTGGCGGACTTTTCATTCAAAGTCCGTTTGAAAAATCGCTTTATTGGAGGCAAATGAAATTGAGAGAAATGGTTAAGGATTGGAAAGACGCGCCTACCGCAGTGGTGGATCACGGAGCCAATCCCGGACTCATTTCTCATTTTGTAAAACAAGGGTTGTTGGATATCGCTGCCAAGTCAGTTGCAGATCAAAAAATTGTTGGCCAAGATAAAGAAGAAATTGAACAATATCAAAAAGATAAAAATTTCGCTCAACTTGCTAAAAAATTAGGGGTAAAAGTGATTCATTGCAGTGAAAGAGACACGCAGATTACCAATCGTCCGAAAGAAGTTGATGAATTTGTCGGTACTTGGAGTATTGAGGGTTTGCGCGAAGAAGGCACAGCGCCGGCGGAAATGGGTTGGGGGACACATGAACAAAAATTGCCGGCTTTGGCTCATGTTCCGCCGTATGGCCCGAAAAATCAGATTTTTTTGGCTCAAATGGGTATTAATACTTGGGTAAGGTCGTGGATACCAAATGAAGAAATTGTTGGTATGGTGATTCGTCACGGCGAGGCCTTTGGGCTTTCTGATCGTTTGACAGTTTTGGACGGGGACAAGGCGGTTTATCGCCCGACTGTACATTACGCGTATATGCCATGCCATGAAACACTGTCTTCTTTGTGCGAATTGCGCGGCAGAAATTATGTTTTGCCACCAAAGTTGAGAATTATGGAAGATGAAATCACTTGCGGGGCTGATATTTTGGGCGCGCTTATTATGGGACACCAATTTAATTCTTGGTGGACCGGCAGTGCTTTGACTATTGAAGAAGCCAGGCGGTTGGCTCCCGGGCAGAACGCCACCACTTTGCAGGTTGCTTTGGGAGTTGTTTCCGCGGTACTTTGGATGATTGAAAATCCACGTCGAGGACTTAATTTGCCTGATGATTTGCCGCATGATTTTGTTTTGGATGTGGCCAAGCCGTATTTGGGCGATTTTATTTCCACACCTTCGGATTGGACACCGTTGAAAAATCGCGTAACTTATTTTAAAGAAAATCCGGCGAGTCAAACGCATCCGGATCNNTGGAAACATTGCATAATTTGGGAGCCAGTTTTGATGTGGCTTCTTTGCCTGAATTTATGCTGGTGCATGAAAACATAAAGCATTTACCCAAAAAAGAAAAACAAGATTTTATTTGGGATAAAATAATTTATGCCAACACCATCAAGCCATCTCATGTTTTGGCCAAATTAAATTGTTACAAGGTTTTGGTGACTTTTGACAATATTGAGGAATTGAAAAAAATTAAAAAATACGCTCCTGATGTGGGATTGGTTTTGCGCTTGCGTGTGCCTAATACCGGTTCAATGGTGGAACTTTCGTCCAAATTTGGCGCTCATCCGGGCGAAGCGGTGGATCTGATAGCTGAAGCGATAAATTTGGGATTGGGAGTCGAGGGTATTAGTTTTCATGTTGGCAGTCAGTGTAATAATTTTGACAATTACATACAGGCGCTGAATGTTTCTCACTCAATTTTCAAAGAAGCGAAATTAAGGGGCTTGGAAATCGGTTTTGTTAAAAATGGCCAAAGAACAAAGGTGTTGGATATTGGCGGAGGTTTTCCGGTAAAATACTCTCCTGATGTAAAGTCATTTACTGTTTTGGCTAAAAAATTAAATTCTGAAATTAACCGTTTATTTGGCAAGGATCGCGTTCAAGTGATTGCCGAACCAGGCAGATTTATGGTAGCCACGGCATGTACATTGGTTACAAAAATTGTTGGAAAATCCATTCGTGACGGCAAGATCTGCTATTATTTGGATGATGGCGTTTATCATACTTTTTCCGGACAAGTTTTTGATCACCAGCATTATCCTCTTCATTCTTTCAAAGATGGAGAAAAAAAGATTTGCGCCACTTTCGGCCCCACTTGCGACGCTTTTGACACAATTTCTCTTTCTGATGAACTACCCGAGGATTTGCAGATTGACGATTTGCTTTATGCCGAAAATATGGGCGCCTATACTACCGGCTCGGCTACTTTTTTCAATGGTTTTCCGCCGGCT